>DASYVA010000103.1 GCA_036000645.1 Candidatus Methylomirabilis sp. | reverse complement strand
ACGGTCCGGGTGGCGCCGGATGCCGCCCGAAGGCCCCCGGTGCGGAGGGGGGGCCCATCGGCTCTGGGCCGATGGGGGGAACCACGGGAGGGTTCCCTCCCGGGGCCCGGGGCGGCGCCGGCGCCAGGACCCGGACCGTGTCACGTCATTCTGTCTTTTGCATTAGCCTCTCTGGCCCGGCGCGCGTCCGGGGGCGGTCGCGGTGCTTATGGGGCGAGGCGGAGGGTGTCGGCGGTTTCGGGCTCCGGGCGGATGCCCGCCGGAAGCAGTCCGGTCTCCGCGAGCATGTGGGCCAGGATGTCCCAGTACTCCTGGTCCGTCAGGCTGCCCGGGGCGTTCTGCGGCATCGCCGTCCGGATGAAGTTGAAGAGGGTGCGCGCCGTGCCCATGCCGGCCAGGACCTCGCGGGTGAGCTCGGGGCCGACGGAACCGGGCAGGTGGCAGGCGAAGCAGTGCTGGACGTAGAGTGCCCGCCCGCGCGCGAGCTGGCTCTGCGCCTCGGCGTCCTCTCCGGTCCCGTCGGGGGCCGGGGCCGCGACCAGCAAGAGGACGAGGCCACCGGCCGCGGCCCCCGAGCGCCCGAGTGGGCGCCGCCCCCCCCTCCCTCGCACCGAGCGCCGCCCCGCTAGGCGACCGTGACCGGGTGCGGCACGGGGACGTTGTACCCGTAGCCCTGGCGGTTCCACAGGATGCTGGCCGGCTGCGCGTTGCCCCTCTCGTCCGTGGCCCGCGTCGTGAGCGTGTGCTCCCCCGGCGCGGCGTTCCACTCGAAGTCCCAGCGGACCCAGGCGCGGGGGATGTTGGGCTCGCGCAGGCGGGCCGGCCGCCAGGTGGCCCCCCGGTCGAGGCTGACCTCCACCTGGGTGATCCGGCCCACCGGGGACCAGGCGAAGCCCCGGACGAGGTGCCGGCCGGGCGGGACGGTGCCTCCCCAGGGGAGCGCGACCGCGCTCTTGAGGGTCTGCAGGCGCAGCGGGGGCTTGTCCGGGTAGTCAGGGCCCTCCAGGATGTAGGCGGTTGTGGTCGTCCGCACATCAATCTTGCTGTCGCGCACCTCGATCCGGCCGACCCACTTGATATTGTTGATCCCCACCCATCCGGGCACGACGGCCCGCGCCGGGAAGCCGTGGTCCGCCGGGAGGACCTCCCCGTTCATGGCGTAGGCCAGCAGCGTGTCGTCCTCGAGGGCCTTCTCCACGGTGACGGGCCGGCTCACCTTCCCGTCGTCCAGCCCCTCGATCAGGACGTTCAGGATGTCCCGGGGCGCGTCCCGCTTCAGGCCGGCCATGTCGAGGATGGCCCCGAGCGGGACGCCGGTCCACTCGGCGATACCGATGCCCCCGAACCGCCACTGGGTGCCCTGCCCGGTCCGGCCCATGAACTGGGCGAAGAAGCCCCGGCCGTTGCCCGCGCACTCGACGAAGCAGATGACCGAGCGCGACGGCATCTTGAGGAGGTCCTCGTAGGTGAGCTCGAGCGGCCGGTCCACCGCGTTCCCCTCCACCTTGAGCCGCCAGGTCCTCGCGTCGAGGACCGGGGTGGGGTGGTGGTTCCGGACGAAGAAGTGGCTGGACGGGGTGAGGTAGCCCTTCAGGGCCTCGAGCCGGGTTTCCTGGTTCAGGCCGTGGTTGACGAAGATCTCGGGAGGCGCGGGCTTGACCAGCCCCTTGGGTTTCGCCTCCTCGGCGGAGACGGCGGCGGGCGGTGCCAGGACGACGGCCACCCCGCCGACGCCGACGGCCCGGAGGAACCCCCGGCGCGAGACTCCACAGGCCGCTCCCTCCTCGCGCCCCGCGATCGGCGGCGCGACGTTGCCCCTCTCCCTCGGTCCCATGGTTGCCTCCTTCCGCTGGGTCCTGCTGGCGATCCATCGGCGGCGAAGCAGAGACTGGATGGGGATCGAATCTCCGGTGGCGTGGTGCGTGTATCATGGCTGAGGCGAAGAAGTCAAGGCCGGCGGCCTCGAGTACGCCGCGCCTTGCGCCCCTGCGGCCAGGGTGCTAGCATGAATCGGCCGGAGTGGGCCGGGTGGTCGCCGGCGGCCTCGTGAGGGGCCGCGGGAGGAAAGTCCGGACTCCACAGGGCAGGGTGCTGGGTAACGCCCAGCGGGGGTGACCCCGAGGACAGTGCCACAGAAACACACCGCCGGGCCGCCGCGAGGCCGCCCGGTAAGGGTGAAATGGTGCGGTAAGAGCGCACCAGCAGCCTGGTGACAGGCTGGCTCGGCAAACCCCACCTGGAGCAAGGCCGAATAGGGGGGCGCAGCCGGAGCCGAAAGGCGCCGGCGGGAGGGTGGCCCGCCCGAGCCCCCGGGTAGGCCGCTGGAGCCCGGCGGCAACGCCGGGCCTAGAGGAATGACCACCGCGGGCCTCGGCCCGCACAGGATCCGGCTTACAGGCCCACTCCGGCTTCTTGACTCGTCGAGGCGGCCCCCCGGAAGAGCCCCCCGGGCCGCCCCTCCACCCTGTTTGGTATAGGAGTTGCACCAGCGCGCCGCTGGAGGAACCCCGGCCAGCGGAGGAGTGTCCGTGCAGGGACCCGCCTTGGACGAACTCAAGAAAATGGCCCAGGCGCCGCTGCAGCTCCTGGATTCCCTCCTGGCGGAGGTGAGCCGGATCTCCGCCGATCCCCACCTGAGCACCGAGGAGAAGCTCGCCCGCGTCAAGAAGGTCCAGGACACCACGGTCAGCGAGGCGGAGGAGCAGTTCAAGCGGTTCCGGGGGAGGCTGGCCGAGGAGGAGAAGAAGCTCGTCGAGGTCCTCACCCCTCCGGCCCTCACCCCCTTCCAGCAGATGGAGACCCTGATCCAGGAGCTGTTCAATATCATTGACAAGGCGGCCTTCCGGGAGCGGCTCTTCGAGCAGTGGGAGGACGAGCCGGCCGCCACCATCTTCGCCGACTACAAGGCCGCGGTCGAGCGGGGGGACACGGACAGCGCCGAGATCTTCGAGCAGGCGGCGGAGCGGTTCCTGAAGCGGAAAAACGATCCGAAGGTTCTCGAGGCTTTCCGGGCCCTGCGGGCGAGAGCCCAGGAGGCCCGCTACACCCCCGAGCAGAAGGCGGCCCGGGCCCAGTTGAAGGAGCTGGAAAAGATCCGGGAGGAGGCGGACCTCATGCGCGCCGTGATGGCCTCCACCTTCCGGTTCTATGATAAGTAGGCCCACCATGGACCCGAAGCACCGTACCGACACCCGCTACACCCTCAGCCCGCTCGCCCAGCAGGGGGCGAGCCTGGCCATCCTGGCCCCCGACGGGACCGAGGAGAAGGTCCGCCTCCTGGACTTCAGCCACCACGGCCTGAAGCTGGAGGGGGCAACGTCGTACCAGGCGGGGGCCGCGCTCCAGTTCCGGCTGGAGAGTCACGTGCTCGGGGCGCCGCGGGTGAAGTTCTCCGGCCAGGTCCGGTGGTGCCAGGGGGTGCCGGAGGCGCCCGGCGCGTTCCAGATGGGAGTGAGCATCGACCCGGGTGCCGAGCCCGGATGGGTGGACCTCTTCACGAAGATCTTCGAGTACCTGAAGCAGCTCGACTCCCTGTCGGGTCCCCACTAACCTTCCCGGTTGACCGTTCCCCCTCCCCTTCTCTACAATCGTCCCGGGTGGTCGCCCGTTCTCCTCCTGGGAGGTCCCGTGGACGAGCTGAAGCGTCTCGCCCGCTCCCCCCTGAAGGTCATGGATGCGCTGTTGGCGGAGGCGGCCGCGGTCGCCGCCGCCCCCGACCTCCCGTGGGAGGCGAAGGCGGAGCGCCTGCGCGCCAAGCAGGCAGCATGCCTCCGGGAGGTGGAGGCGAACTACGCGGCCTTTCGCGAGGCGGCGGCGGCGGCGGAGGCGAAGCTGCAGGAGGCCCTGGGCGCCCCCGGCCGCTCGACGCTCACGGCCGCCCGGCGACGCGCGGAGCAGCTCCGCCGCCTGGTGAAGGAGATCCGCGCCCGGGAGACTTTCCTTCAAGCCTGGGAGCAGGGGAGCCCGGCGGAGTTTCTGAGGGCCTATCGGGAGGCGACCGCACGGCGGGACCGGGAGCGGGTAGCCCTCCTGGAGGCGTGCGGCGAGCGGATCGCCCGCCGCCTGGGAGACCGGGCGGTCCTCCAGAGCTTCCGGGAGCTCAAGCGGCAGCGACAGGCCCGCGAGGGGACTCCGGAGGAGCGGGCGGCGGTACGCTTCCTGGACGTGCTCCGCGACCTGGGGCGGGAGGCGGAGGTCCTCTACGACCTGCCGGGCCTGCGGCGGCGCGACGGGCCCACCCCCCGCTGAGGGGTCCCCTCCCTCGTTAGCTGCCGCGCAGGCGGGAGATCTGCTGCCGGTAGTGGCTGACGCACTGGGAGCAGGCGCCGTCCGACTCGATCCAGTCCGGGTGCTCCTTCCTGATGGTTTCGATCAGGGTCTGCTCGATCCGAACGTGGGAGTCCAGGCGCTCCTCGGAGATGAGGCGCCGGCAGATGGGACACCGGACCTTGGACTGCATGGCCCCTCCTTGCGCATCCGTCAGGGGAGGAAGCTCACGCTGGCCAGGATCTCCTGCAGGGTCCCGCGGCGCGCCGCGAACTCCTCCGCTGCGGCCACCGCCGTGATCGCGTAGCCGGTTTTCCCCCGCAGGAAGTGCAGCGCGATCCCCCGGATCGGCACCGGCCCCTCCGGCCGGTGCAGGACGCCGCTGTACTCCACCCGCAGACCCGAGACGCCCCCCGCCCGCACCCGGTCGGAGGGTCCCTCCAGCCTGAAATCCCCCAGGAGGTTCCCCAGCGTCCGGAGGTTCGCCTGGGCGTAGAGCTCCAGGGTCTCGACGCCGGGCCGGCCCGTGAGGTCCTCCACCGCCACCGTCACCCGCGCGGGGTAGCGCGCGGGAGCGCCGGGTGGGTGTTCGCTCACCGCCACCAGAAGGCTGGCCGCCCCCGCCCGGCCGCCCCGCAGCTCCTCCGGCAGCGCTTCCCGGGCGCGGCTCGACGCCTGCGCCGCCGGGACGAAGTGCCAGGTCGGCGGCTTCGTGATCTGGATCCGGTATCGGTCATCCCGGAAGACATTCCCGCGAATGGTGCCGGCGGCGGCTCCGATGGCGCCGCCGAGGAGGACCGCCGCGAGCAGGCCGCGCCCGGCCATCGCGGGCCACGCGCGGGGCGGGATCACCGGGGCGGCGGCGAGAGGCTCGGGCATGGGCGATGCCGGCCTGCGGGGGCGGGGCCGCCCCTCAGGCCGATGTCTCCTCCAGGGAAAGGAGCACGCGGGCGTCCAGGGGGAGGACTCCCCGCTCATGGACGACGACGGGGTTCAGGTCCACCTCGGCGATCTCGGGAAGCTCCTCGGCCATCCGGGAGACCTGGAGCACCATGCGGGCGATGGCCTCCAGGTCCGCCGGGGGCCGCCCGCGGTAGCCGGTCAGCAGCGGCAGGCCCTTCACCTCCCGGATCATCTCCCGAGCATCGGGCTCGGCGACCGGCACGATCCGGAAGCTCACGTCCCGGTAGATCTCGACGAAGATCCCGCCGAGGCCGAACATCACCGTGGCGCCGAATTGCGGGTCGCGGGTCATCCCGACGATGACCTCGGTCCCGGGCCGCGCCATCTCCACGACCAGCGCGCCCGGCAGACGGGCGTCGGCCCGCGCGGCGCGCGCGCCGGTGCGGACCGCCTCGAAGGCCTCCCGGACGGCCGCCGGCCCCCGCAGATCCAGGCGGACCCCACCGGACTCGCTCTTGTGGAGGATGTCGGGGGAGACCACCTTCAGGGCGACCGGGAACCCGATCGCCTCCGCCGCGGCCACCGCCTCCTCTGCATCCCGGACGAACCGGTGCCGGGGAACGGGGAGGCTGTAGGCCTGCAGGAGCTGGTAGGCCTCCGGTTCCAGCAGGTGGCGCCGCTCGGCGCGCGCCTGCTCGATGAGGCGCCGGGCCGCCTCGCGCGGAGGTACCGTGACATCGCGGGGGGCCATCCGTCCTCTCTTCTTCTTTAGAACCGGGTGAGGTGGCTGAGCGCCAGCACCCCCCGCTCCGGGGTGGGGAAGGTGGGGAGGCCCTTCCGGTGCATCCGGGCCCGCTCCTCCCGCTCCACGTCGGCGCCGCCCAGGCAGATCACGGCGTGGGGGGACGCGGCGGGGATGACCTCCGACGCGCCCGGGATCGGGTCGCCGAAGATGACCACCAGGCTGTCAAAGTGGGGCGCCGCCGCCTCGGCTACCTGGCGGTACATGGCGGCGGTGGCATCGCCGGTGAGATCGAGCGGGTTGGCCACGGTGCAGTGGGCGGGCAGGACCGGCTTCAGGGCGGCCCGGAGCGCCTCGGGGAGGGGGGCCACGTCCAGACCGGCATTCTCCGCGGCATCCGTGGCCAGGATCCCGGAGCCGCCCGAGCTGGTGATGATGCAGATCCGCTTGCCCGCCGGACGCGTGAGGTACGCCAGGGCCTTGGCCGCGTCGTAGAGCTCCTCCAGCGTGGCCGCGCGGTGGATCCGGTACTGCCGGAAGGCCCCCTCGTAGACCTCGTCCCGGCCGGCGAGGGAGCGCGTGTGCGACTCGGCCGCCTTGCGCCCCTTGGGGGTTCGCCCCGCCTTCAGCACCACCAGCGGCTTGGAGCAGCCGGCCACCGCCCGCAGGAATCGGGGCACCGACTTGATCCCTTCAATGTAGAGGGCGATGGCCCGGGTGTTCGGATCCGCGGCAAAGTAGTCGAGGAGGTCACTCTCGTCGACGTCGGCGCGGTTCCCCATGCTCACGAAGGCGGAGACCCCCAGTTCCTCCTGGGCGGCCCAGTCCATGAGGGCCGCGCCCACCGTCCCGCTCTGCGAGGCGATCGCCATGCAGCCGCGGGTGGTCAGGAGCGGCCAGGACGCGCACAGGCCGTGGTAGGGGTGGTTCACCCCCTGGCAGTTCGGCCCCACCAGGGCGATGCCGGCCTCCCGCGCCGCCGCCACCGCGTCCTGCTGGAGCCGCTCCCCCTCCGGGCCGCTCTCGCTGAAGCCGCCCGAGATCACGATGGCGGCCCGGGTTCCCTTGCGCCCGCAGGCCCGGATCGTCTCCGGCACCAGCCGGGCCGGGACAATGATGACGGCCAGGTCTGCGGGCTCGGGGAGGTCGGCGACGCTGGGATAGGCCTTGCGGCCGAGGATCGCGTCCGCCTTCGGATTCACGGGGTGCAGGGGCCCGGCGAAGCCCGCCTCCGTGAGGTTCCGGAAGACCTGATAGCCGAGCTTCTCCGGCTGGGTGGAGGCGCCCACCACCGCCACCGCTTTGGGGCGGAAGAGGGCCTCGAAGACGGCGGGATCACGGCGCGGGGGATCGGGATGGGGCATGCAGGCTCCCGGCGGGACGGTCGCGCCCTTCTAGCACGCGCCTCGCGGCGCTGTCAAGGCGCGGGCCGCTCACTCGTAGCGGAGGGCCTCGATGGGGTTGAGTTCCGCCGCCCGCTTCGCGGGGTAGAAGCCGAAGAAGATCCCGACCCCGGCGCTGAAGAGGAAGGCCAGGAGGAGGGCAGAGGCATCCACGGTCACGGCCCAGTCCCCGAACCGGGCCAGGACGGCCGAGCCGAGCAGGCCGAGCCCGGTCCCGATGATGCCCCCGAGCAGCGCGAGCGTCACTGCCTCGATGAGGAACTGGAGGAGGATGTCCCGGCCCCGGGCGCCGACTGCCATTCGCAGGCCGATCTCGCGGGTCCGCTCCGTGACCGAGACGAGCATGATGTTCATGATGCCGATGCCTCCCACCAGCAGGGAGACCGATGCGATGGCCCCCAGCAGGACCGCCATCACCCGCGCCGACGCCTCCTGAGCGGCGAAGACCTCCGACAGGTTTCGGACGGTGAAGTCGTCGTCCTGGTCCGGCTGGAGCCGGTGGCGCTGGCGGAGCAGCGCGGCCACCTGCTCCTCCGCCTCCTTCTGGAGCCCGGCCTCCCGGGCCCGGACCATGATGCTGCTGACCGCCCGGGCATTCGCCTGGCTGACGCCGAGGACGCGCCGCTTCGCGGTGGAGAGCGGGACGACCACCAGGTCGTCCTGGTCCTGGCCCCAGGGCGATTGCCCCTTCGGGCTCAGCACCCCCAGGACGGTGAAGGGGACCTTCTTGATCCGGATGATCTGCCCCACGGGGTCGCTGTCGCCGAAGAGGTTCTGGGCGACCGTCTGGCCCAGCAGGGCCACCTTTGTGGCGGCCGCCTGGTCCTGGGGGGTGAAGGGCTCGCCTGAGGCCAGCGGCCAGTCCCGGGCCGCCAGGTAATCCGGTGTCCCGCCCTGGACGACGGTGGACCAGTTCTGGTTTCCGAAGACGATCTGCGCCGTCCCCCGCACGGTCGGGACTGCCAGGTCCACGGCGGGACACTCGGCCTGAATGGCCGCGGCATCCTCTTCCGTGAGCCGGAGGAGGGTCCCGGACCCGGCCCGGAGGCCTCCGGCCGTGGAGGAGCCGGAGAGGACGATCAGGATGTTGCTCCCGATCGAGCGGATCTGATCCTGGATCCGCTGGGTGGCCCCCCGGCCCACGGCGATCATGGCGATGACCGAGCCCACCCCGATGACGATGCCCAGAATCGTGAGGGCGGAGCGCATCGGGTTTGCGGCGACGGCTTGCAGGGCGACCCGGACCGAGGACCAGGGCTTCACGGGGTCTCCTCCGGCGGCAGCGCGGCCGCCTCCGCCACCGCGTCCCGCGGGGCCGGGACCGGGCGGTCGGTCACGATCCGTCCGTCCCGGCACTGGAGGACGCGGCCGGCGAAGGCGGCGATGTCCGGCTCGTGCGTGACGAGGATGACCGTGAGCCCCCGCTCCCGGTTCAAGCGCTGGAGGGTGGCCACGATCTCGAGGCTCCTCCGGCTGTCGAGATTCCCCGTCGGCTCGTCGGCCAGGAGGAGGGTCGGGCCGTTCACCAGCGCGCGGGCGATGGCCACCCGCTGCTGCTCGCCTCCCGAAAGCTGGTTGGGGCGGTGGTCCTCCCGCCCCGCGAGCCCGACGATCGCGAGGGCCTCCGCGGCCCGGCGCCGCCGCTCGGCAGGCGCGCAGCCGTTGTAGAGGAGGGGGAGCTCCACGTTCGCCAGGGCGGTCGCCCGCGGCAGGAGGTGGAAGGCCTGGAAGACGAACCCGACCTGGCGGTTCCGGATCGCGGCTAGGGCATCCCGCGAGAGGGCCCCGACCTCCTGCCCCTCGAGCAGGTAGCGACCCGTGGTGGGCCGGTCGAGGCACCCGATGATGTGCATCAGGGAGGACTTCCCGGAGCCGGAGGCGCCCATGATCGCCACGAACTCCCCCCGCTCCACGCCGAGGCTCACCCCCCGCAGGGCCGCGACCGCCACGGTCCCGACCCGGTAGACCTTGGTCACGTCGGAGAGCTCGACCAGGGGCATCGTCACCCCGCTAGAACCCGAAGGAGCGCCGCCGGGGGGCCGGCTGGATCTCGCGGGCTCCCGTGCCGACGAGGACGGCCTGGCCCTCCAGGAGGTCGCCGGCCGCCACCTCGACGTAGTTTCCGTCACTGAGGCCGAGGGTCACCGGCACCGGTTTCGGGACGCCGCCTTCCAGGATCCAGATCTGGCCCTCCGACGCCCCCCGCCGCGAGGAGCGCTGGGGACGGCCGTCGGCGCCGCTCGCCGGTCTCTCAGCCCCGCCGCCCGAGGGACGGAACCGGAGCGCGGCGGCGGGGACCTTGAGGGCGTCAGCCTTCCGGGCGATGAGGATCTGGACGTTGGCCGTCATGCCCGGCTTGAGCCGGAGGTCCGGGTTCGCCACCTCGATGATGACGTCGTAGGTGACGACGTTCTGCTGGACGTTCGGCGCACTCCGCACCTGCGTGACGGCCCCCTCGAAGGGTTGCCCCGGGTGGGCGTCCACCGTGAACCGGGCCGGCTGGCCGCTCGTGACCTGGCCGATGTCCGCCTCGTCCACGCTCGTGTTCACCTGCATCCGGGTCAGGTCCTGCGCGATCAGGAACAGGGTGGGCGCCTGGAGGGAGGCGGCGACCGTCTGGCCCACGTCCACGCTCCGGGAGATGACGACCCCGTCCACGGGCGCCCGGATGAAGGTGTGGCTCAGGTCCACCTCGGCCTGGCGGAGCGTCGCCTCCTGGTGGGCGACGTTGGCCTCGGCCGCTTTCCGTTGGGCCTCGGCGACCCGCAGGGCCGCCTCCGCCGCCCGGAGCGTGGAGCCAGCCGCCCGCTCTTGGGCCACCGCGGCATCGACCCCGGCGCGCGCCGAGTCGAAGGCCGCCTGGGCCGAGTCCCGCTCCTCCTGGGAAATCCCCCCCTCGCGGAACAGATTCGTCCGGCTCTTGAGCTTGATCTCGGCGTCGAGCTGGGCCACGCGCTGCCGGGCGACGTTCGCCTTCGCCGCCTCCAGGGCGGCGCGGGCGTTCTCCACGTCAGCCGCCGCCCGTTCCCGGTTCGCCTCCTGGTTCAGGACCGCTGCCCGGGCGCTCTCCAGGCTGGCGCGGGCCTGGCTCACGCGGGCCTCGAACAGCTCCGGGTCGATCCGGGCGATGAGCTGGCCCCGCTTCACCACGGAGTTGAAGTCGGCGTACAGGTGCTTGACCATCCCCGAGATCTGGCTGCCGACCTGCACGGTGATGACCGGGTTCACCGTCCCGGTGGCGACGACGGTGGCCATGAGCTCCCCCCGCTCCACGGGCGCCGTCCGGTAGGCGGGGCCGTTGCCGGTCGGCCGGAGGAGCAGGAGGACCCCCGCGGCCGCCAGCACGCCCGCC
>DASYVA010000102.1 GCA_036000645.1 Candidatus Methylomirabilis sp. | reverse complement strand
CCCGCTATTGTAGGAAGCGCCGCGCGGCAGGCCGGGCCATCCCCCCCGAATCACGCCAGAGGAGACCACGGGTATGATTCGATTCGAGCTGGAGCGCCTGCGCGACCCCCACACCAAGGTCAGTGAGGGGGCCCGCGTCCTCATCACGAAGTGGGACCAGCAGGGGGACCGGATCCTGGTCACGCCCGCATGCCGGACGGGGCCCGAGCTCAACCGGCACCTCGACGACCTGATGAAGCAACTCCAGGAGATCCGGGAACAGGGCCTGGTCTATCTCGCCGGTATCTTCCGGGAGTAGCCTCCCCCACGGAGCGGTGAGCTGGGCCTCCGCCATCTCGTGTCCCTCGCCCTGCCAGCCCGGATCCGGCATCCGCGCCTGACCCTCCTCGATTCCTCGCCCGATCGATCGCGCACCCGGCAGCAGCGCCACGCGGCGAAACGGAGCGGCCGCGCTCGGGCTCACCGTAGCCCCGGGCGCGAGCCGTGTCAACACACCGGAACGAGGTCCGGGCGCAGAGGCGCGAGGGGAACCGTTGATCCGGACTGGGTCGGGATCCGCCGGGTCGCGGGATCCCGCGGAAGGAGGCGGGATGCCCTCAGGCCGGCTGACGCTGGACTTTGGCCAGCTCAGCGCGCAGCCCCTGGACCATGAAGTTCACGTCGCTCCAGAGCGCGACGAACTGGAACCCCTCGGCGATGCGCTGGTTCAGGACCGCCGCGCTCCCGGTATGGATGCCGGGCGCGACCCCATGTCGCTTCGAGGCTTCACGGACGGCCCGGAGGGCCTCTGCGAAGGCGGGGTCCTTCTGCTCGTAGCCGGGCTTGAGCCCCATGGAGGCCGACAGATCGGTCGGGCCGATGAAGCACGCGTCGAGGCCGGGGACCTTCAGGATCTCGTCGGCCCGCCGGACCGCCTCGATGTCTTCCAGTTGGATGACGAGGAGGATCTCGTCGTTCGCCCGCGCAAAGTACGTCGAGGGATCGGTCCCGAAGGCGCGCGCGTGCCGGGGGCTGCCGGCCATGCTCCGCCTCCCCGCCGGCGGGTACTTGCACCAGTCCACGGCGGCCGCCGCCTCCTCCGCCGTCCGCACCATCGGGACCACGACTCCCCACGCCCCCGCATCCAGGACCCGTTTGAAGTTCTCCTCGCTGTTCGCCGGAATCCGGACCATCGGGACCCCCCCCATCCCCCCGATCGCCTGGAACATCGCCGTGGCGGTCTCGATCCCGATCGGGCTGTGCTCGGCGTCCACGACCAGCCAGTCGAAGCCCAGCCCCGCGACCGCCTCGGCGGTGAGGGCATTGCCGATGTTCAGCCAGGTGCCGACGGCCGGCTTGCCGTCGCGCAGCAGGCGCTTCACGGGGTTCGGGCGCATCGAACCTCCTGGCCGTTCGGGGGAGTCAGATGCGAGGATGGGGCAGGCGAAGCGTACCGTGGCCTCGGGGGGATGTCAATTGTCAGAAAAGAGCCCAGGGGGATGGGCCACCCTGGGCTCACTGCCGGCTGCTCCCTCCCTCCCGAGGGCGCAATCCGATCGCCTCGCTAATACGGGATGATTCGTGCTCTCAGCAATTCCATTTCTGCAATTCTTCTTACCGAATCTGCAAATCTGTGCGGCATCCGTCTGATGTCCCGAGCACTCCCGGTCGGCCCGCGAAAAGAAAAGGGGGGTCCGGGCGCTTCGCCGGACCCCCCAAACCCTAGCTGGTGGAGCAAACGTCACTTGCCACTCGCCTTGGGGCGGCTGGACGCCTTCGACATGGTTCCCCGCGCCCCTCCCTACCCCTGATCATCCCGCGGACCGCCACGCAGGTCGACCCCCCGCTCGATGCCCCGCTCTCGCTGGACCTTAGCCACGAACGCCCCGAGCTCCTCCGCCCGCTCCTTCGGCAGATCCAGGAACTTCACG
>DASYVA010000101.1 GCA_036000645.1 Candidatus Methylomirabilis sp. | reverse complement strand
TGGGTGAAGGAGGCGGTCGCAGGGGGCGCCCGGCTCGTGGTGGGCGGGCAGCGGCGCGGCGCCATCGTGGAGCCGGCGGTGGTGGCGGACGTCAAGCCGGAGATGCGCATCTCCTGCGACGAGCTGTTCGGGCCGGCGGTGGCCGTCACTCCCTGCGACTCCATTGACGAGGCCATCGCGTTAGCCAACGACAGCATCTACGGTCTCTCCGCGGCGATCTTCACCGAGAACCTGGAGTGGGCCATGAAGTTCGCCCGGGAGGTCCAGTCGGGCAACCTGATGATCAACTGGGGCCCCCAGTGGCGGGCCGACCTGATGCCCTACGGCGGGCTGAAGGAGTCCGGGTTCGGGAAGGAAGGCCCCCGCTACGCCGTGGAGGAGATGACCGAGCTGAAGCTCGTCTGCTTCCACCTGGCCGGCTAGGCGACGGTTGTGGAACGCTCCCCGACCCCCTACGCCCGGGGCGGCCAACTCCTGACCGTCATCGGGCGCGAACTGCGGCCGGGCGACACCGCGCCCGATTTCAGCCTCGTCAACGCGGGCGCCCGCCTCCCCGACCTCACCCCCTACCGGCTGGAGGATTCCCGGGGGAAGGTGCGCATCCTGAGCGCCGTCCCCTCGCTCGACACGCCCACGTGAAACCGCGAGACGCGCCGCTGGGAGGCGGACGTGGGCGCCCTGCCGAAGGATCGGGTGGAGATGATCACCGTCAGCATGGACCTCCCGTTCGCCCAGCACCGCTGGCGCGCCGAGGCGGGGACGACCCACCGGCTGGTCTCGGCCCACAAAAACGAGCGGTTCGCGAAGGAGTACGGCCTGCTGGTGGAGGAGCTGCGCCTGTTACGCCGGGCGGTCTTCGTCATCGGCCCGGATGACCGCGTCGCGTATGCGGAGTACGTGAAAGACCAGCTCGACGAGCCGGACTACCAGCGCGCCCTGGAGGCGGTCAAGGCGCTCTTGCCCTGAGGCGGCGGGGTCGGCGCAGAGCGCGTCGGCCCTTCGGAGAGGACGGAGTGTGGGCGAGCGGGTGGCCGTGATCACGGGCGGGGCGCGGGGGATCGGGCGGGCCATCGCCCTCTCCCTCGCCGGCTCCGGCTGGCCCGTGACCATCTGCTACCGGACCAGCGCGCGGGAGGCGGGCGAGACCGTCGAGGCCATCCGGGAGAAGGGCGGCCGCGGGCAGGCGGTGGCGTGCGATGTCTCCGATCCCAAGGCGGCCGAGGGGCTGATCCGCCAGGTCGAGCAGGAGTGGGGACGGGTGGACGCCCTCATCAACTGCGCGGGACCCTACCACCGGGTCGAGCTCCTGGAGGAGACGGTCGAGGGGTGGCACGCCATGTTCGACAATAACCTGCACCCGGTCTTCTACCTGAGCCGGGCGGTGGCGCCGGGGATGATCGCGCGCAAGTGGGGCCGGATCGTCAGCTTCAGCATGGCCACCGCGGACCAACTGGTGGCCCAGCCCCAGCTCACCGCCCACTACATCGCGAAGGCCGGGATCCTGGTCCTCACCCGCTCCCTCGCGCGGGTCCTCGCCCCGCACGGGATCACGGTCAACGCCGTCTCCCCCGGGTTCATCGACTCGGGGAGCGCCCCCAAAGAGGAGCTCGCCGCCATGGTCAAGCGGATCCCCGCGGGGTATGCGGGGAGCACGCAGGACGCCGCCGGCGTCGTCCGCTTCCTGCTCTCCGAGGAGGCCCGGTACGTCACGGGGGCCAACATCCACCTGAGCGGAGCCTGGGGGATCTAGGCGCCCATGGTTCCCCTCGGGGTCCGGCTGGTCCTGGCCGCGCTCCTCGCCGCGGCAGGCGCGGAGCCGGCCGCCGACCCCGCGCCGGCCGAGGGGGAGCTCGTCGCGTTCGCCCGGCCGGACCTCGGGTTCTCCGTCCGTTACCCCCGGGGCTGGGACGTTTGGGTGCAGGGGCCTTCGGCGTGGGAAGCGCGCTCGCTCGGCTGGCGCGTCTCCTTCGTCGGGCCCGCCGTGCCGCCGCTCGCGGCCGAGCCCTTCCGGCCGGTCGTCTTCGTGGAGCGCTTCCCCCGGATGGGGATGACGCTCTCCCAGTACGTCGCGGCTCACCAGGAGGTGACCCGGCGGGACCAGCGGGACTACCGGCCCGTGGTGGCCGGGCCCGTGGGAGGGCGGGGTGAGGAGCGGTACCTGCTCGAGGAGACCTACGAGTTCAACGGGACCCCGATGCGGAAGCAGACTCTCTTCGTCCGCGACGGCGACGGGGTCTTCCACGTCACCGCGGTGGCGCCGGAGAGCGACTGGCGGGAGGATCGGCGCCGCTTCGAGGGGAGCCTCACCTCCTTCGCGCTGCTGCCCCGCTGATGGCTACGAAGGGGATCTGCCTGTGCGCCCGCCTCGTGGGGTAAGCGGGGGCGAGGTGGGTCTCTGTGCCTCCTGCCGGCACCGCCGCTGGGTGGCCAGCGGGAAGGGCTCGCGGTTCCTCTACTGCCGGCGGTCGGAGACGGACCCGCTCTTCCCCAAATACCCGCGCCTCCCCGTCCTTCGATGCAGCGGCTACGAGGCGGAGGAGGAGCATCCAGGACCCTCCTCGCCGGTCCCGCAACCGTGACGCCCCGCCAGGAGGTCACCGGATGCCGACCGTCGGCGCGTTTCTCTTCGACGCCTACGGGACCCTCTTCGACGTCCACTCCGTCATCGCCGAGTGCCGCCGGGTGACCGCCGAGGCGGAGGCCCTGAGCCAGCTCTGGCGCAGCAAGCAGCTCGAGTACACCTGGCTCCGGGCCCTCATGGGGCGCTATGAGGACTTCTGGAGCGTAACCGAGGCCGCGTTGCGCTTCGCCACCCGGCGGCTGAACCTCCGCCTGGACCCGGCGCAGCACACGCGGCTCCTGGAGGCCTATCTCCGCCTCGACGCCTACCCCGAGGTGGCCAAGATGGTGGAGGCACTCCGCGGCACCCCGCTCGCCATCCTTTCCAATGGCTCCCCACGGATGCTCCAGGCGGTTGTTGAGCACACCGGCCTGGGACCGCACCTGGCCCACGTCCTGAGCGCGGACGAGGTTCGCACCTACAAGCCCTCTCCCGTCGTCTATGCCCTCGGGCCGAAGCACCTCGGCGTCCCGAAGGAGCGGATCGTCTTCGTCTCCTCCAACAGCTTCGATGTCGTCGGGGCCAGGGCCTTCGGGTTTCGGGTCTGCTGGGTGAATCGGGCCGGGGCGCCCCTGGACGAGCTGGGCGTGGTGCCGGATGCCACGGTGAGTCGCCTGGACGAGATGCCGCAGGCCCTGGGCCTCTGAGAGGGCACTACGCGGCGTGGATGGGGATGGACGCGGCAGCGGTCCAGCGGCTGCTCCAGACGGTGGAGGAGGGGGCGCTCCGGCGCTGGGTGGCCGCCTTCAGCGGACCCCGCCATGGGGCGCAGGACCCGGCCCGGCTCGCCGCCGCCGGGGAGCGCCTGGAGGGGGAGTTCAAGGCCCTGGGCCTCGCGGCCCGGCAGGATACCTTCCGCTACCGGGGTCGGCCCTACTTCAATGTGGTGGCGACCCTCCCCGGAGCCTCCCCTCGCCGTCCCGCGCTCCTCCTCGGGGCGCACTACGACGCCATGGCTGGCACGCCCGGCGCGGACGACAATGCCAGCGGCGTGGCGGTCCTGCTGGCTGCCGCTCGGGCGCTCGCCGGGTTGCGCGCCGCCTCCCCCATCGAGTTCGTCGGGTTCACCCTGGAGGAGCCCCAGGTCGGCTTCGACCGGTACCGGCACGGGAGCCGCCACTTCGCCCGCCGGGCCTGGTGGGGGCGCCGCCGGTACGCGGGCGTCTTCGTCCTCGAGATGGTCGGCTACACGGACCGTCGGCCCGGCAGCCAACGCGTCCTGCCACAGCTGCGCCGTCCCGTTCCCTCCGTCGGGGACTTCCTGGCGGCCGTGGGGACGCGCCGGGCGCGGCCGCTGCTCGAGCGCCTGGAGGGGGCGCGCCCGTACGTCCCCGAGCTCAACCTCCTGACCCACCAGGTCGCCCTGCGCGGCTTTCTGCTCCCCCCCAGCCGCTGGAGCGACCACGCCCCCTTCTGGGATCGGGGCTACCCGGCCGTGATGCTAACGGATACCTCCTTTCTCCGGAACCCGCACTACCACCAGCCCACCGACCTGCCCGAGACCCTGGACTATGCCTTCATGGCCGCCGTGGCCCGCCTGGTGATCGCTGCGGTGGCGGAGATGGGCACCTGACATCGGCCCCGGGTGTTTGCTATGATGGCGGCGTGGCCCCGGCGCCGGGCCGGGCCGGCGACCGGCAATTTCCCTCAGGAGGAAGAGCGATGCGCGAGCGACGGCGCGGGCAGCGAGTGGATGTGACGAGACGGCGTCTCGTCGTAGGGATGGGCGCGGCCGGGTTCGCCCTGGCGGCAGGGCCGGTCTCGGCCCAGGTCATTACCACTCCGAGCGAAGGGCTCGTCACGGCCGACCGCACGATCCGGAGCGGCGCGGACAGCATCCCGGTCTATGAGGCCCGGCCAAGCGTGGCGGGCCGGCATCCGGTCATCATGATCATCCATGAAATCTTCGGCCTGCACGAGCATCAACGGGACCTGGCCCGCCGCTTCGCCCGGGAGGGGTACGTGGCCTTCGCCCCCGACCTGTTCGCGCGCGAGGGGGTCGCGCAGATGAGCGACTTCGCCAAGGTGCGCGAGGCCGTCGGGAAGATTTCCGACCGGCAATTGCTCCAAGACCTGGTTGTGACGGCGGAATTCGGGAGCCGGCAACCGTATGCCCGCGCCGACCGGGTCGGCGTGACGGGATTCTGCTTTGGCGGGCGGATCGCCTGGCTGTTGGCTGCGACCTACAAGGAGCTCGATGCCGCCGTGATCTGGTACGGGCGGATCGCCTCCCCGCAGAAGGACAACCTGCATCCCAAGGATCCCCTCGACCTGGCGAAGGACGTGGTCTGCCCGGTCCTCGGATTGTACGGCGAGGCGGACACCGGGATCCCCGTGGCCGACGTCCGGAAGATGGAGGCGGCCCTCAAGGAGGCCGGGAGGACGGCCGAGTTCGTCGTGTACCCCGGGGCGGGTCACGCCTTTTTCGCCGACTACCGGCCCTCGTACCAGGCCGAGGCGGCGAAGGACGCCTGGCAGCGGGCGCTCGCCTGGTTCGCGCGGTACCTGAAGGCCTAGCGCCCGCCGTCGCTCGTCATGACGGATGTGCCGGCTGCCACGCTGCGGCGTCTTCTGAAGCCGGTCAGCCGGTCCTTCTACCTCAGCCTCCGGATCCTCTCCCGGGGCGTGCGGGAGCCGGTCGGGCTGGCCTACCTCTTCGCCCGCGCCGCCGATACCATCGCGGACACGCGCCTCCTCCCCCGGGCCGATCGGCTCCTCCATCTCGAGGTGCTGCGGGATGCCTTCCTGTCGGGGGCTGCAGCCAGCCTCGCCCGCCTGCCCGCCGCTCTGGCCCCCCACCAGCAGAGCCCAGCCGAGCGGACGCTCCTCCTGAGGCTCCCCGAGGCGTTTGCCACCTACCAGGCCCTGCCCGCCGGGGACCGGGCGGCCATCCGCCAGGTTCTCCTCACCATCACCCAGGGGATGCGAATGGACCTGAGCGCCTTTCCCGGGGAGCGGGAGGGGCGGATCGTTGCCCTCGAGACTCGGGCGGATCTTGACCGGTATACCTACTGGGTGGCGGGGTCCGCGGGGGAGTTCTGGACCGACGTGCACCTGGCCCACCGCCCGGCCCTGGCCGGCTGGGATGCCGCGGCGATGCGCCGGCGCGCCGTCCGTTTCGGCCAGGGGCTCCAGATGACGAATATCCTGCGGGATCTCCCCCGGGACCTCCGGATCGGGCGGTGTTACCTTCCCCGGGAGGAGTTGGCGGCCCACGACCTGACGCCGACCGACTTGCTCGATCCCCGAAGCCTATCCAGGCTGCGCCCCCTCCTGGGGGATCTCCTCCAGGTCACCCTTGCACATTACGATGAAGGCTGGGCCTACACGCGGGCCGCCCCCCGGCGGGAGTGGCGGCTGCGTCTCGCCTGCGCCTGGCCCCTGCTCATCGGCCTCCGGACGTTGGCCCTGGTGGCCCGGGCGGAGAACCTCCTCGACCCGGAGGCTGTGGCGAAGATCCGCCGGGGGACCGTCTATGGCATCCTGGCCCGGTCGGCGGGGCGGCTCCTCCTCGATGGGGCCCTCGACGCCTACTACCGCGCTCTCCGCGCGCGGGTGCGCGTCCCGGCGGGACCGGCCTGAGGGCCTGGCGAGAACATGGCTGGTCCCCGCGCCCGCGTGCTCATCTCAGGGAAGGTCCAGGGGGTCTTCTTCCGGGCCTCGGCCGAGGAGGAGGCGCGCTCGCGCGGCCTCGCCGGCTGGGTCCGCAACACCCCAGATGGCCAGGTCGAGGCGGTCTTCGAGGGGGAGCGCGAGGCCATCGAGGCCATGATCGCCTGGTGCCACCGCGGACCCTCGGGGGCGCGGGTGGTGGATGTGGTTGTGACATGGGAAGAGCCTCGGGGGGAGCGGGGGTTCTCGGTCCGGTTCTAGGGAGG
This sequence comes from Candidatus Methylomirabilis sp., assembly GCA_036000645.1. Taxonomy (NCBI): domain Bacteria; phylum Methylomirabilota (SeqCode); class Methylomirabilia (SeqCode); order Methylomirabilales (SeqCode); family Methylomirabilaceae (SeqCode); genus Methylomirabilis (SeqCode); species Methylomirabilis sp. (SeqCode). Next base: position 4,242 of record DASYVA010000101.1, on the reverse strand, counting down.
GGGAGATGCCATGCGGCGGACCGTGCGGCTCAGCGTGAGAGCCCCGTTCGCCTTTGACCTGGCCCTGCGCTACCTGGGCGGCTCGCCTTCCGCCGTCGTGGAGCAGGTGGAGGACGGGGAGTACCGCCGACCGGTGCATCTTGGCGGGCGCTGGCTGCTGCTTCAGGTCCGGGAGGAGCCGGGCCGGGTCCCTCGGCTCCTCGTGACGCTGACTGGCCGCCGCGTCAGCACCGCCGATCTGGAGACCGCGTCCACCCTGGTCAGCCGGGTCTTCGCGACGGCCGAGGACGTCGCCCCGTTCCGGCGAGCCGTCCGGCGATTTCCCCGCCTGGCGGCCCTGGCGCGGCGGTGCCACGGGCTGCGGCCGATCCTCATCGGCGACCCATTCGAGGCGCTGATCTGGGCGGTCATCGGCCAGCAGGTGAACATCACGTTCGCCGCGAAGCTCAAGCAGGCCCTCCTGGACCGCTTCGGCGGGACCCTGGTGGAGAGGGGCCGGCGGTATCCCCTCTTCCCCGCGCCCGAGCGGCTCGCCCGCCTCCGCCGGGCCGACCTGCGTCCCCTCCAGTTCAGCCGGCAGAAGGCCGACTACATCATCGGCCTCTCACAGGCCGTCATCCGGGGGACGCTGGACCTCACTGCCCTGACCGGTCTGTCCACGGAGGAGGCCATCGCCCGCTTGACGGCGTTTCGGGGGGTGGGGCGCTGGACGGCGGAATACGTCCTGCTCCGGGGCCTGGGGGACCGGGATGCCCTCCCCGCGGCGGACGGGGGGCTCCGGCGGATCGTGGGGGAGGAGCTCGGCCTCGACCGGCTGGCGACGGAAGAGGAAGTCCGGGCGATCGCCGCCCCCCTCGCCGGCTGGCGCGGGTATCTGGCGTTCTACTGGTGGTTCACGCTCCAGGAGCGGCGCGTGCGGCAAGGGCCGGGCCCTGAGGCATGAAGATCCTGCGCCGTCACCGGACCTGGCTGCACACCCACTTCGTGACCGACTGCATCCGCCTGCCGACCCAGCGGATGGACGAGATCCAGCGGCAGATGGGGCCGGTCCTCCGGAAGATGGGTTCCCCTTGACACCCCCCCGGATCCCGCCTACACTGCCTCCACATCTCACAATTTGACAATCTAGGTCCGGCCCTCGGGGAATGGGGGGGGGATGTCCCTGAGTCGGGTTCCCGGACAGGACCTTGACCCCCTCGTTGACCACATGGGTGGTCGGCGGGGGTTTTTGTGTTTTTGCTGACCATACCTGATAGGCATCTGTGATAGGAAGCGCTGGCCCGACACTTAGCCAGCGGGGCCAGGGGACGGGCAGGGCGCTCGTGCTTATCATGCGCTCTCTAGGATCTGCGTCATGACGGACATCGGGCAGGAGTTGGCGGAGGAGTACCTGCGCACCCTGCAGGACTACATTGCTGGAGCCGGAGAGACCGCCCTCCTCCAGGCGTATGACCTTGGACGCAAGGCCGTTGCCAACGGCATGGGCGTGCTGGAAATGGCGGCGCTTCACCACGAGGTGCTGGCGACAATTCTGGCGCGGACGGTCAGCCCAGAAGAGGGGGTCCGGACTGTCAGGACGGCCGAGAGCTTCTTCGGGGAGGCCGCATCGCCGTTCGAGAGCACCCATCGCGGGTTCTTAGAAGCTAGCGTCATGCTTCGGCACGTGCTGCAGTTCGCCGACGTGCTCTGTCACGAGCTGAGGGCGCCACTGTCGGCCATCCGGTCCTCCGCCGGCCTGCTCCAGGATGCCCTCCACCCTGCCACGCATAGCACCGTCGGCATGCTCCTCGCGAACGTGCAGGCGGCTGCGGCGGCTCTCAAGGCGCGCACGGACGATCTGGTGGATCTGGCAGGCTTCCAGGCGGGCACCTTAAGCATCCACGTGGTGCCCGTGGATGTGGGAGCCGTCCTGCGGAAGTTGTGCGAGGGCGTGAAGCCGGAGGCGAGACGAGCAGGGCTGCGGCTCACTCTGGAGGTTCCTGAGAAGCTCCCGAAGATCCAGGCAGACCCGGACCGTGTGGAGCAGGTGGTGTCCAACCTCGTGCGCAATGCGATGAAGTATGGCTCGGATGGTGGGCGGATCGATGTCAGGGCGGTGCCAGCAGAAGACCGGCTCATCCTCGAAGTCCAGGACTATGGCCTGGGCATCTCGCCGTCGGATCAATCACGGCTATTCCAGCCCTACTTCCGGGTGGAACGGGATAGGGAGCGCGCCGGCGGGCTGGGGATCGGTCTGGCGTTGTGCAAGCAGCTGGTGGAGGCCCACGGCGGCAAGATCTGGGTGGAGAGCGAGGTAGGGAAAGGGAGCACATTCAAGTTCTCGCTCCCGCTGGGGGGAGCACCCCGGAAAGGGGAACCATGAAGGTCCTCGTGATTGAGGATGCTCCGGACGTCGTGGACACCATCGGGCTGTGCTTTACGATCCGCTGGCCAGATACAAAAGTTGTCTCAACCGGGAAGGGGAGGAAGGCAGCGGAACTGGTGGGGTCGGAAGCGCCCGACGTCGTCATCCTCGATCTGGGACTGCCCGACATGGACGGGCTGAAGGTGCTTCAAGAGATCCGGACGTTTTCCGATGTGCCCGTGATCATCGTCACGGCCAAGGGGGAGGAGATGGCCCGTGTCAAGGGCCTGGAGTTGGGGGCGGACGATTACATCGCGAAGCCCTTCTCGCATACGGAACTCCTGGCCCGGGTCAAGGCTGTCCTGCGCCGAACCCAGATGCCGGAACTTTGGGATGGGAAAGGGACGGTTAGCGGGCGCGGCTTCGTTGTTGACCTGGCGAAGCGCCGGGTGTCGGTTGAGGGCCGAGAAGTGCCCCTCACACCGACGGAATGGAAGCTCCTGTCCTACATGGTCCGAAACGAGGGGAGGGTTATTTCCTCCCAGATGCTCGCGGACAAAGTCTGGGGTGTGGATCACCTGAGCGATGCCGCGATCAGAGCGGGTGTGCGCCGCCTCCGGCTGAAGCTCGGTGACGATCCCCAGAAGCCCCGGATCATCCGCGCCCACCGGGGCATGGGCTACAGCCTCGCCCTGCCTCGCTAGAGCCGGATCGGCCATAGCGAAACCGTGTCTTCGGCAGCTTCCGACCGCCCCTCCCGCCAGCCGGCTCCCGCCCACCGAAGGTCCAGACCTTCCCCTAGACCGAGGCCCCCGCATTAAGCAGGGGCACTCGTGCAGCTCGCCCCCTGGGCCTCAAGCTCAACCGGAGCCGCCAGAGGATCGATTTGACTTAGACAGACCAGCCGCCCGGGACCCCACCTTCATTCTCTCCATACCCCGCCTCGCGCTCGACCCCCCACTCTAGACTGGTCCGGGCGTCTACCAGGCCGATCGGGTTGAAGCAGTGGAGCCCCTAGCGGCCGGTGGCCTCGCAGAGGCCTGCTCGCTGGCTGCTGCCAGGGACCGGCTCGCGGCGCGGGCCGGAGGCCCAGAGACGCCCCCGGCAGGACTCCTGCCTCCTGCCGGGGCGAGGCGGGAGCCCGGCCACCGTAGCCAGCCGCCGGGGCCCTGTTCCGTTACCGGGTGCAGCTCCAGGGCCAGGAGGATCTCTCCGGCGACCCAGCGCACGACACGTCCCCCGGCAGCCCCTCAAGGGTTGTCACGAAATTGTCACGCAGTTGTTCCCCGCCCGTTACCTTTGTGACCTGCTTGGTCGCGTGCGCGTCCTAAACTTTTTCGGGCGGGAGCTGGCCACCGAGCAAGGGGGAGATGAGGCCAGCAGAGAGGCGGAAAAGCCCTGCCGGCCGTCAGGATTTACCGATTAGCTTCGCCAGCTCAGGAGCCCCACTGTTGACGGCGCGATAGGCACGTGCGCGTTCCTGACCGGGGCCGAGCTCGGAAAGGGGGGATCTGCGGAAAGAGGAGGCCGTGAGGGGTGACCAACCACCTGGACCGGTCTCGGCGGCCACCAAGCCGATCGGATTGAAGCAGCGGACCCACTGGCGGTCGGTGGCCTCGCGCACGCCTGCTTTCTGGGCGCTGGCACGGACCGGCTCGCAGCACCCGGGCCGGCGCGCCATGGGAGCCCGCGTAACCGTGGATAGCGAGGGCGCCATCAACCGGACCAAGCGGTTGGATTCGTTACCACCTCTGCCGTAACCTAATTCTCTTAGGCGCTGAACAATCGCGTTCCCCCTTTTTGAGAAGGGAGTGGCCAAGGTGGGACCGGCCAGCGGTATCCGGGTCGTGATCGCCGGCAACCACAGGCTGGTTCGGGAGGGGCTCCGCCTGATCCTC
>DASYVA010000100.1 GCA_036000645.1 Candidatus Methylomirabilis sp. | reverse complement strand
GACGTCCGGGTGGAGATCCGGGGCAAGCAGTACTCCCCGCCCGAGATCTCCGCCCTGATTCTGCAGAAGCTGAAGGAGGCCGCGGAGGCGTACCTCGGGGAGAAGGTGACCCAGGCGGTCATCACCGTCCCCGCGTACTTTAATGACAGCCAGCGGCAGGCCACCAAGGACGCCGGAAAGATTGCCGGCCTGGAGGTCCTGCGCATCGTCAACGAGCCCACCGCCGCCTCCCTGGCCTACGGGTTGGACAAGAAGAAGGACGAGAAGATCGCGGTCTTCGATCTCGGGGGCGGGACCTTCGACATCTCCATCCTGGAGATCGGGGAAGGAGTCTTCGAGGTCAAGGCCACCAACGGGGACACGCACCTGGGGGGGGACGACTTCGACCAGCGGATCATCGATTGGGTCGTCGCCGAGTTCAAGAAGGACCAGGGGATCGACCTCAGCAAGGACCGGATGGCCCTCCAGCGCCTGAAGGAGGCGGCGGAGAAGGCCAAGTGCGAGCTTTCCACTGTGATGGAGACGGAGATCAACCTCCCCTTCATCACGGCCGATGCTTCCGGGCCCAAGCACCTGAGCCTGAAGCTGACCCGCTCCAAGCTGGAGCAGCTGGTGGATGACCTGATCCAGCGGACCCTCGGGCCCGTCCGGAAGGCCCTGGAGGACGCCGGCCTGAAGCCCAGCCAGATTGACGAGGTGGTGCTGGTCGGCGGGCAGACCCGGATGCCGAAGGTGCAGCAGGCCGTCCGGGAGCTCTTCGGCAAGGAGCCCCACAAGGGGGTGAACCCCGACGAGGTGGTCGCCGTGGGGGCCGCCATCCAGGCGGGCGTCTTGGTGGGGGACGTGAAGGATGTCGTGCTCCTGGACGTGACGCCCCTCTCCCTGGGGATCGAGACCCTGGGCGGGGTGATGACGCGACTGATCGAGCGCAACACGACCATCCCCACCCGCAAGAGTGAGATCTTCACCACCGCGGCCGACAACCAGACCAGCGTGGAGATCCACGTCCTCCAGGGAGAGCGGGAGCTGGCCCGGGACAACCGCACGCTCGGGAAGTTTCACCTGGTGGGAATTCCGCCGGCGCCCCGGGGCGTTCCCCAGATCGAGGTGACCTTCGACATCGATGCCAACGGGATCGTGAACGTCTCGGCGAAGGACCTGGCCACCGGCAAGGAGCAGCAGATCACCATCACCGCCTCCAGCGGCCTCGCGAGGGACGAGATCGAGAAGATGGTGAAGGAGGCGGAGAAGCACGCCGACGACGACAAGAAGCGGCGGCAGGAGATCGAGCTCCGGAATCAGGCCGAGCAGCTGGTCTACGCGACCGAGAAGACGCTGAACGAGCACCGGGAGAAGATCCCGATCGCCGACATCAAGCCGATCGAGGACGCCATCGCCGATGCCAAGAAGGCCGTGGAGTCGGGCGACATCGGTCGGATCAAGCAGACGATGGAGGCGCTGAATTCCGCCGCCCAGCGGATCGGCAAGGCCATGTATGAGCAGGCGGCGAAGGAGAAGCGGCAGGCGGCGGAGGGCGAGACCCGCGAGAAGGCGGGCGGCCCCGGCGGCACCCAGGAGGGTGACGTGGTTGACGCGGAGTTCGAGGATCTCGGGAAGAAGGACAAGTAGGTCAGGAAGACGAGAGGAAAGGAGGACGATCATGGCCATTGTGCGCTGGGACCCCTTTCGGGATCTCATGTCCATCCAGGAGCGGATGAACCGCCTCTTCGACCAGACCCTCAGCCGGACGCGGCCCGAGGACGAGGGGATCGCCGCCTCCACCTGGACGCCCTCGGTAGACATCTATGAGACGCCGGACCGGGTGGTGATGAAGGCGGAGCTCCCTGGGCTCACCCAGGAGGACATCGAGATCAACGTCCGGGACAACACCCTGAGCCTGCGGGGGGAGCGCAAGTTCGAAAAGGACGTGAAGGAGGAGAACTACCTCCGGATCGAGCGTGCGTACGGCTCGTTCCAGCGCTCCTTCACCCTGCCCGCCACCATCCAGCAGGACAAGATCAAGGCGGTGTTCAAGGACGGCGTGCTGGAGGTGACCCTGCCGAAGGCGGAGGAGGCGCGCCCGAAGCAGATCAAGATCGACGTGAAGTAGGGGGCGGCGGCCCGGCGCCGCCGGCCGGGGGGCACTGACCTGATGGGGAAGCGGGACTACTATGACGTCCTCGGACTCCCCCGCTCGGCGACCGATCGGGACATCAAGCGGGCCTACCGGCGCCTGGCGCGGCGGTACCACCCGGATGTCAACCCGGGAGACAAGACCGCCGAGGAGCGATTTAAGGAGATCACGGAGGCGTACGAGGTCCTGGGCGACCCGCGGAAGCGGGCCGAGTACGATGAGTTCGGGCATCGGGCGGCCGCCGGACCCGGGCCGCGGGCCGGCGGCCCCTTCGCCGGAGCCCCGTTTGACCCGGGGGAGTTCGCCCGCGGAGGGTTCGGGGGCCTCGGGGATCTGCTGGAGGGGATGTTCGGTGGCCGGGGGGGGACCAGGGAACAGGCCCCGCCCCGCGGGGAGGACCTCCACTACTCCATCGACATCGACCTCGAGCAGGCGATCCGCGGGGTCACCACCGAGATCAGCGTGCACCGGTCGGCCCCCTGCGCCTCCTGCGGGGGCTCCGGGGCCCGCCCCGGCGCGGGGACCATCCCATGCCCCGAGTGCGAGGGGACGGGACAGGTGGCCGCGCGGGAGGGTCTCCTGGGGATGGCGAGACCCTGCCGCCGCTGTCGCGGCGAGGGTCGGGTCCCGGGACAGGCCTGTCCCGCCTGCGGCGGGCGCGGGCGCCTGCCCCGCACCGAGCGGGTGAAGGTGAAGATCCCCCCCGGCGTGGACACCGGCTCCAAGATCCGGCTGGCCGAGATGGGGGAGGCAGGGCCGGCGGGGAGCGCCCCCGGGGACCTGTACATCGTCACCCGGGTCCGCCCCCACCCGTTCTTCGAGCGGAAAGGGGACAACCTCCACTGCACCGTCCCGGTGACGATCACCGAGGCGGCCCTGGGCGCGCGGATCCAGGTCCCCACCGTGGACGGGCCGGCCGAGATGCGGGTCCCCCCCGGCACCAGCAGCGGCCAGGTGTTCCGCCTCCGGGGCAAGGGCGTTCCCGCGTTGAGGGGGGGCGGGCGGGGAGATCAGTACGTGACGGTCAAGGTGGTCGTGCCGCGCGCCCTGAATGCCCGTGCCCAGGAGCTGCTCCGGGAGCTGGCGCGGCTGGCGCCGGAGGATCCACGGCGGGACTTGAAGGCGTGGATGTGACCGCGGGACCTCGCGCCACGAGGGAGGCATGGCCAGGAACAAGCGGCCGCGGTACCTGATCAGCGTGGTGGCGGACATGTTCGATGTCCACCCCCAGACGCTCAGGACCTACGAGCGGGAGGGGCTGATCCGCCCGGCCCGCAGCCAGGGGAACACGCGCCTGTACTCGGACGAGGACCTCGCCCGGATCGAGCTCATCCTGCGCCTCACGAAGGAGCTGGGGGTGAACCTGGCGGGGGTCGAGGTCATCCTGAACATGCGGGAACGGATGGAGCGAATGCAGCGGGAGATGGCCGAGACGTTTGAGACGATGCTCCGGACGGTGGAGGAGGAACTGCGGCAGCGGCACGCTCAGGGGCCGGGGCTGGTGCCGGTGGGGCGACGCGGGCTCAGCCGGCGCATCCCCGTCGAGGAAGAGCGGGCCGGGAAGGCTTGACAGCCTGCATCCGCTCCCCTAGGCTAGTGGTCGCGGCAGCTCGTTCGGCCGGCCGGAGCGGTGAAGGAGGACGCGAAGCCATGGGCAATACGTTCAAAACCGCGGTGCTCCTCGGGGCCCTCACGGGGCTCGTCGTGGTCTTCGGCAACTACTTCGGGGGACAGCAGGGGATGGTGATTGCCTTCGCCTTCGCCCTGCTGATGAACTTCGGGGCGTACTGGTTCTCGGATCGAATCGTCCTCGCCATGTACGGGGCCAAGGCGGTCGGCGAGGCGGAAGCCCCGGAGCTGGTCGCGATGGTCCGGGGGCTGGCCCAGCGGGCCCGCCTGCCGATGCCCCGGGTCTACATTATCCCCGGTCCCTCGCCGAACGCCTTCGCCACGGGCCGGAGTCCCCGGCACGCCGCCGTGGCGGTGACGGAGGGGATCCTCCGCCTGATGGACCGGGAGGAGCTGGAGGGGGTCCTCGCGCACGAGCTGGCCCACGTCCGGAACCGGGACACGCTCATCAGCACCATCGCGGCGACGCTCGCGGGCGTGATCATGATGCTGGCCCACATGGCCCGCTGGGCGGCCTTCTTCGGCGGCGGCCGGGATGACGACAATCGGGGCGGAGTCGTCGGGCTCGTATTCATGGCCGTCCTGGCCCCCATCGCCGCCTTCCTGATCCAGTTGGCGATCTCGCGGGCCCGGGAGTACCTCGCCGACGCCACCGCGGCGCAGATCACGAAGAAGCCCGGCGCGCTGGCCTCCGCCCTGGAGCGCCTCCAGCACGCCGCACAGCGCTTGCCGCTTCAGGCCAACCCGGCCACGGCGCACCTGTTTATCGTGAACCCGCTCAGCGGCCGCTCGTTCGCCAGCTGGTTCTCCACGCACCCCCCGGTTGAGGAGCGGGTGGCGAGGCTGCGGGCGATGCGGGTGTGACCGACCGGCTGGATCGCGATATCCGGGGGAGGGTGGCGCGGCCACCCTCCCCCGGTGCTGTTTTGGTCGGCCTCTCCCTCCTCCTGGCGGCCTGCGCCACCAGCCCCGCTCTCCCCAAGGCACGTCTCCTGCGCCCCGCCCCCCAGAGCGTGCCCGCAAACACCGTCACCGGGGAACAGATCATCGCCCAACTGGAGCGGGCCACGGTGAGCATCCGGGCCCTCCCGTGGGACGCTCTCCAGCGCTACTACGAAGGCCAGCGGGACCGGGTCAATCCCTTCGCCGACCTTCCGGCGGACGCCCCGCACCCCACGGCCTTCCTCCTGGACCTGCGCAATGACTCCCCGGACCCGCTCTCCTTTGATCCCTCGGCGGCGCGCCTCGCGGACCAGGAGGGGCGCCGCCTGGTGCCTCTGGACTACCCCGGGCTGTACGCGTCTCTTGCCGGCCTCGAGAGGGGAGCCGAGCGCCTCCGGGCCGTCCAGCGGACGGTCTTGACGGCCACGGTGGTGGTTCCCCCGGGGGGTGAGCGGCGGGGGTTCCTCCTCTTTCCTGAGCTGCCGGCCGGCGCGCGCGCCGTCCTCGTGGACCTGGCCGGCCTCTACCGGGGCTCCGCCCCGCAGTTGCTCGTCTTCCAGTTCGTGGTGGTGGACCAGCCCTAGGGAGTGGGATCGGCGGCTACAGATGCGGCGCGAGGCGGGCCGCCACCGCGGCCACTGTCGTTTCCGCGATCCGGATGACTTTGGTCCGGCTGTGGGGGCCCGCCACCAGGCGCAGGCGGGCCTTCGGGACGGTCAGGAGGTCGGCGAGGAGGGTCAGGCAGGCGGCATTGGCGGCGCCCGCCACTGGCGGCGCGGTCAGGCGGAGGCGCAGGGCCTCCCCGCGACGACCCGCGATTTCGTCCCGGGCAGCGCGGGGCTGGACGTGGACCGTGAGGAGGACGTCAGGGCCGGCCTGCCTCAGGAGGGGCATCGCCCTTGCCTGCAGCCTTCTCCCCCCGGCCCTCGAGCAGGTCCAGGTGGATCTTCAGGGCGGCCCGGAGCTTGGCCTCGAAGAGCTGCTTCTGCCGCTTGAGGTCCGCGATCTGGGCCTGGAGCTCGCCCGCCTGGCGGTGGGCCTTCTCCAGGAGGTTTTCGGCCTGCAGCTCCGCCTCCTTCCGGATCAGCTCCGCCTCCCGCTTGGCGGTGTCCTTGAGCTGCTCGGTGAGGCGCTGGGCGGAGTAGAGGGTCTTCCGGAGGGCCTCCTCCCGCTCCTGGTAGGCCGCCACCTGCCCCTCCAGCTTCTGGATCCGCTCGTCGCGCGACGCGGCCTCCTTGACCAGGAGCTCCAGTTCGTCGGCCACCCCGTCCAGGAAGGCCTTCACCTCCGCCGGGTCCCACCCCCTGAGGCGCCGCCGGAATTCCCGCTGGGTGATATCCAGGGGGGTGATGTTCATTGGAGGTGAAGCCTCCAGGCGAGCTGCGAGATCGTGGGGACGAGGAACCGCTGGAGGAAGACCAGACCGAGGATGACCACCACGGGGGAGAAGTCGAATCCTCCCAACACCGGGAGGACCCGGCGGACGGGGCGGAGGACCGGCTCGGTGCTGCGGACCAGGAACTGGACGATGGGGTTGTAGCGGTCAGGGTTGACCCACGAGATGACCACCCGGGCCACGACGATCCACATGTAGGCCTGCAGGATCCAGAAGAGGATGTCGGCGAACGCGTTCAGGAGGTTTCCCAGGATGAACATGCCTGTTCCCTCAGTCCTTCCGGCCCAGCTCGATGGAGCGCCGGGTAGCCGCTTCCACGGCGTTGATCAGGGTGGTCCGGAGCCCCCCCGCCTCCAGCGTGTGCAGGCCGGCGATGGCCGTGCCGCCCGGGGAGGTCACCATGTCCTTCAGCTCGCCCGGGTGCTTGCGCGTCTCGAGGACCATGCGGGCCGCCCCCAGGACCGTCTGCGCCGCCAGGAGCTGCGCCTCCCTCCGCGCGAGGCCCACCTTCACCCCCGCGTCGGAAAGGGCGTCAATGATCATGAAGATGTACGCCGGGCCGCTGCCCGAGAGCCCGGTGACGGCGTCCATCAGGACCTCTTCCACCACGACGACCTTCCCCACGGCGGCAAAGAGCCGCTTGGCCAGCTCCAGGTCCTCGGCCGTGGCGGCGCCGCCCGGCGTGAGGGCGCTCGCGGCCTCGAGAACCAGGGCGGGGGTGTTCGGCATGACGCGAACCACGCGGACCTTCCCCGGGAACTTCCCGGCGATGAAGCGGGTCGAGATGCCGGCCGCGATCGAGATGAGGAGCTTCTCCTCCGTGATGACGTCCAGGAGGCCGTCCAGGACCGAGGACATGATCTGGGGCTTCACGGCGAACAGGACGATGTCCGCCTTCCCTGCCACCTCGGCATTGTCCGGGGAGGTCCGCACTCCGAAGGTCTGCTGGAGGTAGGTCAACCGCTCGGCGGCCACGTCGGAGACGAGCATGTCCTCTGGCCGGAGGAGCTGGGCCTTGAGCAGCCCCCGGACCATGGCCTCCGCCATGTTCCCGCCGCCGATGAACCCCAGGCACTTGCCGTCCAGCATCTCGCCGTCCTCTCTCGAAGGTCGCCCCTATATACCGCGACACCCTCCGGGAGTCAAGCCGCGGGCGAGCCGCGGGGCTCCACCTCGGCGGTGTCTCATGTCCCCCGCGGGTCTGCCCGGACGCCCGTCACGCCCCGGGCGACCGCCGGTCCCGCATCGGGAGTGCGGCTACGGGGTCTGCCGGAAGTGTGGCCACTCGTCACTCCTTTCCGCGGGTGGGTGATCGTCTCCATGCGGCGGGTCGTCTCCGGCTCCCCTGGACTGCAGCAAGCCCAAGGGATGATGGCCCTCAGCCGCGCAGCAGGCTCCGGAGGAGGAAGAGGAGGTTGGCCGGGCGCTCGGCCAGGCGGCGCATGAAGTAGGGGAACCAGGCGTCCCCGTAGGGGATGTAGATACGGACCGCGGTGCCGGCGGCGACGAGCGCGGCCTGGAGGTCGCGGCCGATCCCGTAGAGCATCTGGAACTCGAACCGGTCCCGGGGAACACGCTGCTCGGCCGCCAGCCGCTGCACCCCCGCCACCATCCGCGGGTCATGCGTGGCGAAGGCGGCGAAGGTCCCGCGCTCCAGGCTGTCCGGCGAGAGCAGCCGCGCGGCCAGGCGCAGGAAGCTGGCGTCCACCTCCCGCTTCCGGGGGTAGGCGATGCCGGGCGGCTCGCGGTACGCTCCCTTGCAGAGCCGGACGTTCGCGCCGAGGGGGAGGAGGGATTCCAGGTCGCCCGGGGTGCGGTAGAGGTAGGCCTGGAGGACGACGCCGACGTTGGGGAAGGCGAGCCGGAGCTGCCGGTACAGGGCGAGGGTCCGGTCGGTGTAGGCGGACCCCTCCATGTCTATCCGGACGAGGGTGGGGAGGGTGGCGGCCTCCTCCAGGATCTGCCGCAGATGCCGGGCGGACAGGTCCGCGTCCACGTCGAGCCCGAGCTGCGTGAGCTTGACCGAGAGGTGGGAGGCGAGCCCCGCGCTCCGGAGGCGCTCGAGCGCCCTCCCCTGCGCCTCGACCTCGGCGGCGGCCGCTGGCGCGCTCTCGACGTGTTCCCCCAGGTGATTCAGCGTGGCCTGGAGCCCGCGGGCGGCCAGCCGCTCTACGGCGGCCAGCGCGTCGGCGATCTCGGGGCCCGCGATGAAGCGGCTGACGGCGGCCGGGAAGAGGCGTCGCCGGGTAAGGGCCTCCCGGAGGAGCCGGCTCCGGGAAAGGACCAGCAGGGCGGCGCGGACTGGCATCTGATCCCCCGCCCTACTGTAACAGGTGCCCGAGGGGGATCGCCAGATTCAGGCCGCGGGGGCGGGAGCGGATGAGGAAGGGGAAGAAGTTGGCAGCCGCTCGAGGGGGGGCGTCACGGCCGCTTCGGAGGGGGGCGCCGCCGGAACCTCCGCCCCCGCCGCCTGGACCGGGAGGGTCAGTCTGAAGGTGCTCCCCCCCCCGACCCGCGAGGAGACTTCAATGGCACCCAGGTGATCCTCGATGATCCGGTGGGCGATGGCCATCCCCAGGCCCGTGCCCTTCTCCTTCGTCGTGAAGAACGGGTCGAAGATGTGGGGGAGGAGTTCGGAGGGGATGCCCACGCCAGTGTCGGTGACCAAGACCCGGAGGGTCTCCCGAGCCTCCTGCTGGGGGGCCTCGGGGCGGGCGAGGGAGGAGCGGGGGGCGACGAACAGGCCCGAGGAGATGGTAAGGCGCCCCCCCTTGGGCATGGCCTGAATGCCGTTGTGAATCACGTTGGCGAAGCACCGGTGCAGCTTCTTCCGGTCCGCCATGGTCTTCGGCAGGGGGAAGGTCAGGTTGGTGGTGGCCACGATCCCCTGCTCGCTGAGCTGCCGCTCGAACAGTTCCATCACTTGGAGGAGTACCTCGTTTATGTCGGCGGGCTCCCGGTTCAGCGAGGCGGGGCGCGCCAGCTCCAGCATGTCCTCCAGGACCCGCTGGACCCGCTCCAGCTCCCGCGGGACCACCCGGTCGAACTTGGTCCGGACCTCGGGGTCCTGGAAGTTCTGGGACATGAGCTGGGTGAAGATGGAGATCGAGGTGAGGGGGTTGCGGATGTCGTGGGCGATCCCGGCGGCCATGGTGCCCAGGGCGGCGAGCCGGTCGGACCGGCGGAGCTGGTCCTCCAGATCCCGGATGCGGGCGAGCTGGCGGGTCATCTCGTTGAAGGCCGTGCCGAGCTGCCCGATCTCGTCCTCCCCGTGCACCTCGATCGTCTGGCTGAAGTCTCCCCGGCTGATGGCCCCGACTCCCTGGAGGAGGCGCTGGAGGGGGGTGGTGAACCGCCGGGCGACCAGGATGGAGCCGATACTCCCGAACAGCATGGCCACGATCCCGACCCCGAAGATCTGCAACGCGGTTTGCGCGAGCTCCTTCTGCATGGCACGCAGGGAAACCCCCACCCGGATGGTGCCCCACCTGTCCTCGCTGCTGCCGATCAGGATCGGGACGGCGATATCGTAGGCGTCGCCCTCCTCGGCATGGTGGACCCGCTGCACCACGGTCTCCTCCGCCGTGAGAGCCCGGAGGTTCACGTCATCCTTCGGCCGGGTGCCCTCCAGTTCCTTGAGCAGGGTGTGGGAGGCCACCAGCCCCTCCCGGTCCAGAGCGATGGCGTAGAGGACGTCCTCCTGGCGGGCGACCTCGGCCAGCTTCTGCTCCAGCCCCACGAAGTTATACGTCATGAGATCGTTGGTCGTTGCGGCGGCCAGGCTCTGGGCCAGGGTGACGGCCCGCTTCTCCACCTCGCGGATGATCGTTTGCCGCTGCCGCATCTCCACCAGCAGGGTCGCGGCGGTGACCAGGACGACGATCAGGCCGTTGACGGCGAGGATGAACTTCGTCCGCAGCCGCAGGCTCCTGATCGAGTGGCGCACCGCGCTCAGCATGGGGTCAGTTCCCGGTGGGGTGGGGCCGGCTGTTCTCCAGCCAGATGTGGCGCATGGGGATGTAGCGCTCGCCCAGGGCGCTCACCTGGATGCCGCGGACGTACGGCTGGAAGACGTGTTCGAAGGTGTAATACCCCAGCACGATGACCGGCGCGTCCCGGACGATGATCCGCTCGGCCCGCTGGTAGAGCCGGACGCGGGCGAAGTAGTCGGCCTCCTTCTCGGCCCGATCGAGGAGGGCATCCACCTCCGGGTTCCGGTACTTCGTGGTGTTGTGCGGCCCCTTCGAGTGGAAGAGCAGGTGGAGGAAGCTGTAGGGGTCAGGAGTGTCGGCGTACCAGGAGTACCGCCACATCGGGAGGCGCCCGTCGTACACGCTCCCCTTGTATGTGGGCCAGTTCGTGTCCCGCTTGAGGTCGACCTCGACGCCGATCCCCCCCAGGAACTTGGCGAAGGCCTGCTCCTCGGCTACGAACTCTTCAAAGGTCAAGCCCGCCGCAGACCAGAGTTCGAGCGGGGGGATCCCCTTGCCACTGGGGTGCCCCGCTTTGGCGAGCAGGGCCCGGGCTTTCTCCGGGTCGTACTCCTGTCCGGGATGGTTCGGGTCGTAGCCGTACGTGCCGGGGGGGAGGATGCCGACACCCGGGAGGTAGCGGTCGCCGTAGATCTGCTGGGCGATCCATTTCCGGTCCACGGCGTGGATGAGCGCCTGCCGGACCAGCGGGTTGTCCAGTGGCTTCACCCTTGTATTGAACGCGAAGAAGCGGATCCCCAGGATGGGCCGGCGGACATACTGGAGGGTCTTGTCCTCGATGATCTGCCGCCGCTCCTTGACTGGGATCGGGGCGTCCTCTAGCAACCCTTCCTTGAAGTCAGCCAAGATCGCCTCGAGTTTGCCGCCGGGGTAAATCTTGTAGGCGACCTCATCGAGGTATGGGCGCCCGCCAAAGTAGTCGGGGTTGGCTTCTACGATGATCTCCTTGCCCTTGTCCCAGCTTTTCAGGCGAAATGGACCGGTCCCCACCGGCCGTCGCCCGAACTCCTTTCCCAGCTCCTCCACGGCTTCCCTCGGGATCACTTTCGCGGCGCCTACCGCAAGAGCAGTGACGAAGGGGGTGGAGGATTCCGTCAAGGTGATCCTCAGGGTGTACCGGTCTGGAGCCTGGAGTCCCCGAACATGTGGCGCTCGCCCCTCTGCAAACTCCTTGGCTCCTTGGACTCGCAGGAAGACTTCGGCTGCCCCCGACCCCACCTTGGGATCCAGGATCCGCGTGAACGAGTACACGAAGTCGTCGGCCGTGACCTCCCGGCCGTTATGAAACTTGACTCTCCTCCGGAGATTGAAGGTCCAGACGAGTCCATCCCGTGAGCTCTTCCAGGAACTGGCCACGGCCGGGCGGATGGCGAGGGCCTCGTCGAACTGAACGAGGCCATCGTAGATTTGCTGGGCAATGGTTCGCCCATAGATGTCGCTTAAGGTGGCCGGATCGAGTGTTGCCGGCTCATGCAAAAGGGCCCGCCGGTACGTCCCGCCGGACTGGGTGGGCTTGGCTTCCGCCGAGCGCGAGGGAGATCGCGGCGGGGTAGGAGGAGCTTCAGCCGAAGCTAGCTGCCTTCCCTGGAGCTTTGACGTTCCTAGTGTCGGAATAACGCCGGGAACGACAAGCAGTATGCACAACAGGCACACAACACTCGAAAACGAACGGGCGAATCGCATTGATCCTCCCCAGAAATCCAGCCCCTTCCCCCCCCGGCCTGCTGTTTGGGGCTGGGTCATTCGGGGGTAAAGAAAGTACTGTTTTTGTGTACCTCTGTCAAGCGCCGGGGTCGGTTCCGTCGCCTTCCTTCAGACCGGAGCGATGGAATGGTTCGGTAACTAGCAGTAAAAAAAGGAGGGGGAGAGGAACCTGCGCCTCCCCCCCCTCTCTCGAGACTGTTCCGGTCAGTACCTTCAGCAGCTAGCTAGAATGAACTACATCCCGCCGTCGGCCATCCCGATCCCGCTGACGACCGGTGTGGACTCGCTCTCGAAGATGGGCACAAACAAGAGTGCTGAGGCGGCAAGGATGGTAGCGGCAACCAGTGTCCAGAATGTCCTCTTCATCGTAGTCCTCCTCCAGGATTTAGGGGTTTGAAGACTCCAGGGCGACAGACCGTATAGGGAGCAAGGCGGATGCCACGGGCCCGCCGGGCCCCACTGCGGCTTTGTAACCTCAGGATTTTCCTCACCAGAAGTTGTTTCGCGGGAGTGGCCCGCT
>DASYVA010000099.1 GCA_036000645.1 Candidatus Methylomirabilis sp. | reverse complement strand
ACCTCCCCGTCGAACACCACATCGAAGGACCCGTCCGTGAAGCGCTCGGGGCATAGGGTGGGATACGGTCCCCCCACCACGACGCGCTTGCCCCGCCGGCGGAACTCCGCGGCCAGCTCCCGGGCTCGATGGTACTGGACGCTCCAGCAGCCGATGGCCACGACATCGGCATCGGTGTCCAGATCTGGAGGGCCGCAGTTCTCGTCCTGCAGCTCCACCACGATCTCGGGGGGGGTCAGGGCCGCCACCGTCGCCAGCCCGAGGGGCGCCTGTCCGGAGCGGACTCCGACCAGCTCCGCGATTCCCTGGAAACCCCAGAGGGAGCCCGGAAACCGCGGGTTCACGAAGAGGATCTTCTTCCCACCATTGCGCATGAGGCCACCTCGCTGTATGGAAGTCGCGGACCTAGACGGGCAGCAGGAGCCCGGAGAAATCCTCCACGCTGAGGTGCTCAACCCACGCGGCGAAGCTCGGGTCCCTGCCTCGCCGCTGCGCCGCCTGGTGCGCCGCATCTGCCCGGGAGCGGAAGAGCCGCCAGAGGAAATTCACCGCCCCTCCCGGCCGCCGCAGGAAGAAGACCGCGTCGGTCGGGGCGGTCGGCTCCGCAGCCGGGGTGTCCCCCTCCCGGAGGGCCTGCACAAACTCGACCCCGATCCCGTGGCCGGCCAGGGTGCGGGTTCGCACCGACGCCGGGGCGGGAAGCTCGGCCGGATCGCCCGGATACCGCTCCAGGCCAAAAAGGGGGATGGCCGCTTCGTCCACCTTGTACAGGTACGGCACCTCCACCCCGCAGGCATCCAGCAGGGCCCGGGTCTCGGGGGCCAGCCAGTAGAGTCCCGTCTCGAAGACGTCCGGCCACAGCTCCACCACCCCCCCCGGCGCTTTCGGCCGGACCTGGCGGAGGATGGCGGGGGCCTGCCTGGTCCGCAGGCAGCAGAACCAGCGCCGGTCGGCGCCCATCAGTCCAGGAGCTCGTACCGGGTGTTGCGCCGGCGCGGGGTGAACCCCGCCGACCGGATGCCGGCCAGGATCTCGTCCAGGGAGAGGAGCCAGGTGGCACCCGCGGCGCTCACCACCTTCTCCTCCAGCACCGTACTCCCGAAGTCGTTGACCCCATAGAACAGGGAGGTCCGGGCGACCTCCGGTCCCTGGGTCACCCAGGAGGCTTGCAGGCTGGGGATGTTGTCCAGCATCAGGCGAGCCACTGCCACCGTCCGGAGATGATCGATCCCGTCGGTCCGGCCCCCCCCCAGCACCGTGTGGTCCGGCTGGTAGTTCCAGGCGATGAAGGCGGTGAATCCCCCGGTCTCATCCTGGAGGGCCCGGATCCGGCAGAGGTGCTCGATCCGCTGTTCGGGCGTCTCGACCGACCCGTACATCATGGTCGCGGAGGAGGGAATCCCGAGCTGGTGGGCGGTCCGCATGCAGGCGAGCCACTCCTCCGTCGTGTCCTTCAGGGGCGAGATCTGCTGGCGGACGGCGTCCACCAGGATCTCCGCCCCGCCCCCCGGGATGGAGTCCAGGCCGACGCGCTTCAGCCGCGTGAGGGTGGCCGCGAGGCTCAGGCCCGAAATCTTGGCCAGGTAGAGGAGCTCCGCGGGGGAAAGGGCGTGCAGGTGGACCGGGAAGGCGGCCTTGATGGCCCCGAAGGTTTCCTCGTACCACTCGATCTTCAGGGCCGGGTTCAGCCCCCCCTGGAAGAGGACCTCGGTCCCTCCCAGGGTCGCCAGCTCCCGCACCTTGTCCAGGATCTCGTCCCGGGTGAGGGTCCAGGCCCCCTCCTCCCCCGGGAGGCGGTAGAAGGCGCAGAACGTACACTGGACCCAGCAGACGTTGGTGTAGGAGAGGTTCCGTCCGACGACGTAGGTCACCTCGGGCGCGGAGTGCTTCCGGTGGCGGACCCGGGTCGCCAGGGTTCGGAGGAGAGGCAGGTCCGCCTCCCGGAAGAGGTGCAGCCCCTCCGCCGGGTGGAGGCGCTCCCCCCGCTCTACCTTCCCGGCGATGTCCGTGAGGGTCACCTGGCCACGTCCTCCACCGAGCCTGCCCGGGGGAGCGCCGCTCACTCCCCCACGATCTGCACCTGGATGCTCCGCTCGCGCGGGCCGTCCAGCTCCGCGAAGATGATGCTCTGCCACTTCCCGAGGACCAGCTCCCCCCCCTGGATGGGGACGATGACGTTCTGGCCCAGGAACATGGCCCGGAGGTGGGAATCCGCATTCCCCCGGTCGCAGTCGGAGAACCGGGGGTCGTCATGCCGGTAGCCATCCCGCTCGCGCACCACCCGCCCGAGGATGGCCTTCATGTCCTCGATCAGGGCGGTCTGGAACTCGTTCACGAAGAGGGCCACCGTCGTGTGGAGCGCGTTCAGGATGAGGATCCCGTTCCGGATGGGGTGCTTCAAGAGACAATCCCGCACCCGTTTGGTGATATCCATGAACTGCAGGCGCTCGCCCGTGTTGAGAAGGATGCTCTCGAACCCGATCTGCATCGAACCCTCCAACCCCCTGTCGTGATGGAGTCCCCGGCTGACCCTCTCCGCCTCACCCATGGGCGAGCAGCAACCCCAGCACGCTGGCGCCGGCCCCGAGGAGCCCGTTGACGAGCGCCACGGTCTGCAGGCGCGCCACCAGCCGGGCGTGCACACCCGGGGCGAGCCCCCCCTCCCCCGCCGCCTCCCGGGCGGCCGCGCGCGTGAGGCGCAGCCCCAGCCCGAAATACTCGTAGGACGCCACCAGGAGGAGGACGAACACCACGAGGAGCTTCAGGCTCAGCGGCCCGAACCAGCGGGCTGCGAACTGGGCCCCGTAGCTCCCCTTCAGCGCGGTCACGCCTCCCGCCCCGGTGAGGACCAGGACCCCCAGGGAGGCCAGACTGACGGGGTGCGCGACCCGGAGAATCCGGGCCAGCGTCGCCCGCCGCCCCTGGTCCCCCTCCCCCCGGAACGCGGGAAGGACCGCCGCTCCCATCGTCAGCGTCCCCCCCAGGTAGAGGGCCGCGGCAATCAGGTGCAGGGCGGCGCGGCCCATGCGGCACCCCGCCGCCTCAGGCGGCGTACTGGCGCTCCCAGGCCTCGTACTCGTCAGTGAAGTACCGGACCCGGGTCTTCTTGTACTCCTTCGTGCTGTAGAGCTGCGCGAACTCGGTGATGCCCGTGGTCCTGCTGATCGCCCCGAGGATCTCCTCGCACTCCTGGACCGTCCGGCCGTGGACCATGGTGAAAATGTTATACGGCCAGTCGGGATACGTGGGCCGGAGGTAACAGTGGCTCACCCCCCGAACTGACCCCATGAGCGCGCCCACCTCATCGGTGCGGCCCTCCGGCACCTTCCAGACCCCCATCGCATTCGCCCGGAAGCCGGCGGTTCGGTGGTGCAGGACGGCGGCGAAGCGGCGCAGGTGCCCGCGGCGGCTCAGCTCCGTGGCGATTGCGAAGAGGCCCTCGGGCGTGATTCCCATCCGGGCCGCCATGGGATCGAAGGGGGCCGATGCGAGCGGCAGGTCCTCCTGGAGCTCCCGGATCGCCTGGATCTCCTGCGGCGTGAGCGCCGCGGGGTCCGCCCCCTCCCGCTTCTTGTCGCTGTAGACCGGCTCTTCGATGGCCGCCGGGTTCGACTCCCCCGTCATGTCCAGGTTCACCCCGATCTTGAACAGGCGGAGGGTCGGCAGGATCCGGGTGGACTCCGCCCGGGCGAGGTCGTGGAGCCGCTTGATCGTCGCCTCCAGGTCCTTTTGCGGCGGGATCGCGATGGTGAACCAGATGTTGAACGTGTGGTTCCGCTTGTAGTTGTGGCTGACGCCCGGGTGGGTGTTCACCATCGCGGCCGCCTCATCCACCCGGGCCGGGTCGGCCCGCATGGCCACGAGGCTCGACTTGTAGCCAAGGGAGCGGGTGTCGAAGATCGCGCTGATCTGGCGGATGATCTTCTCCTCGCGGAGCCGACCGATCCGGGCCAGGATCTCCTCTTCGCCGGCCTGCAGGCGCTCCCCGAGGGTCGCGTAGGGCCGGCGGCTCAGGGGGAAGTCGGACTGGAGGAGATTCAGCAGCCGCTTGTCCCGGTCATCCATCTGGACTGGCATGCCTGCTCCTGCGCCGGCCCCCGGGGGCCCGCTCTGCACAAAACTCCGCCATCATAAACGGAGGCCCCGGGGGCGGTCAAGGTGAACTTGCGGGGCCTCCCCCCCCGGGGGGGAGACGGGCCCGCCGGGGCGGGGGGAGGGTTAGGCGCAGACCTCCCGGACGGCGGCAATCAGCCGCTCCTCGCTGGGGACCACGAAGCGCTCCAGCTTGGGGGAGAAGGGCATGGGGGTGTCCAGGGCGGTCACCCGCCGGATGGGAGCATCCAGGCAGTCCAGCGCCTCCTCCGCCACCACGGCTGCCACCTCCGAGGCGAAGGAGCACTGCGCCACCGCCTCCTGGAGGATGACCAGGCGGCTCGTCTTCTCCACGGAGCGGAGGATCGCGGGGGCATCCAGGGGGTCCAGTGTCCGGGGATCCACCACCTCACAGGAGATCCCCTCCGCCGCCAGGCGGTCGGCGGCCCGGAGCGCCAGGTGGACCATGCGGGAGTGGGCCACCACCGTGACGTCCTCCCCGGGCCGCTTCACGTCCGCCACCCCGAGCGGGACCAGGTACTCTTCCTCCGGCACCTCCCCCGTCTCCGGGTAGAGGAGCTTGTGCTCGATGAAGATCACCGGGTTGTCGTCCCGGATGGCGCTCTTCAGGAGGCCCTTGGCGTCGTAGGGGGTCGCGGGCATGACTACCTTCAGGCCCGGGATGTGGATGAACCAGGCCTCCAGGGACTGGGCGTGCTGGGCCCCGGAGGAGCGCCCCGTCCCCCCCTGGGTCCGGAGGACCATCGGCACCCGCGCCTTGCCGCCGAACATGTAGCGGTTCTTGGCCGCCTGGTTCGCGATCTGGTCCATCGCGATCCCGGAGAAGTCCACGTACATCAACTCGGCCACCGGGCGCATTCCCGTGAGAGCCGCCCCCACCGCCGCCCCGACGATGGCCGCCTCGGAGATGGGGGTGTTCCGGACCCGCTCCGGTCCGAACTCGTCGAGCAGGCCCTGGGTCACCTTGTAGGAGCCGCCGAACTGGGCGATATCCTCCCCCAGCAGGAAGACCCGCGGATCGCGGCGCATCTCCTCCCGCAGAGCTTCCTTCAGCGCTTCCCGGTAGCTGATCTTCCGCATCGCTCCCCCGGTCTCCCCCGCCAGATTCCCGCCCCGCCCTGTCCCCTCAGGCGAAGATATCCCGGAGGGCCTCCTCCAGGTCCGGCTCCGGGCTCTGCTCGGCGAAGGTGACCGCCTCGGCAATCTCCCGCTGGACCTCGGCCTCGATGCCGGTGAGCTCGGCCGCCGGGACGCGCCGCTCTTCCAGGAGCGCCCGCCGGAAGAGGGGAATGGGATCCCGCTGCTTCCAGCGCTCCACCTCCACCTGATCCCGGTAGGCGGCCCCGGTGTCTCCCACGTAGTGGCCCATGAAGCGGTAGGTCTTGGCCTCGAGGAGGGTGGGGCCGCCCCCCGCCCGCGCCCGCTGGATCGCCTGGCTCGCGGCGGCAAAGACCGCCATCGCATCCATCCCGTCCACCACCACCCCGGGGACGTCGTAGGCCATGGCCCGGGTGGCGATGTCCTTCACCTTCTGGTGCACCTCGCGCGGGGTGGACTCGGCGTACTGGTTGTTCTCGCAGACGAAGAGGACCGGGAGATTCCAGACGGCCGCCAGGTTCAGCCCCTCGTGGAAGGCCCCGGTGTTGGAGCCCCCGTCGCCGAAGAAGGCGACCGTGACCGCGCTCCGCCCCTGCATCTGGGCGGTGAGGGCGGCCCCGGCGGCGATCGGGATGCCGGCCCCCACGATGCCGTTGGCCCCCAGGATCCCCAGGTCCAGGTCGGCGATGTGCATGGAGCCGCCCTTCCCCTTGCAGTAGCCGGTCTGCTTCGCGAAGAGCTCCGCCATCATCATGTCCAGGCGCGCCCCCTTCGCCACGGCGTGGCCGTGGCCCCGGTGCGTGCTCGTGATGGTGTCCTCCCGAGTCAGGTGGACGCACACCCCGGCCGCCACCGCTTCCTGCCCGATGTAGGTGTGCAGGAAGCCGGGGAGCCGGCCGGCGAGGAACAGCTCGCTCGCCTTCTCCTCGAAGGCCCGGATCCGGAGCATGGTCCGGTAGATCTGCAGGGCCTGCTCGGGCGTGGGCGTCATGGCGTCTCAGGGGTGGCAAGGACGATGCTTTCGTGAACCTAAAGGACCGGCAGGACGATGTCAAGGGGCCGGCGGCGCCGCCGAGAGGCGCGCGCATCCCCGTGCAGGGTGGCCCGGTCTCAGACCGCGGTGTAGCCGCCGTCCACGAAGATGGTCTGGCCGGTCACCAGGTTGGAGGCGGAGGAGGCGAGGTAGATCGCGGTCCCCACGAGATCCTCGCATCGGCCCAGGCGGCCGGCCGGCGTGAACCGGAGAATCCGCTCGCGGATCTCGGGACGGTCCACGAAGGCGGCGTTCAGCTGCGTCCGGATGTAGGTGGGACCGATGGCGTTGACCTGGATGTTGAAGGGCGCCCACTCCGCGGCCCAGGCCCGCGTGAGGAGCACCACGCCCCCCTTGCTCCCGCAGTAGGCGGCGGAGAAGGGGAGAGCCACGGTCCCGCCGATGGAGGCGATGTTGATGATCTTGCCGCCTCCCCGCGCCTTCATGATGCGGGCGGCCGCCTGCGCGCAGAGGAACACCCCCTTGAGGTTCACATCCAGGATCGTCTCCAGATCGGCCTCCGCCAGCTCCTCCGCCGGGCCCCGGATGTTCAGGCCGGCGTTGTTGACCGCGATGTCCAGCCGGCCGAGGCGGTCCAGCGCCTGCTGGAACGCCGCGTCCACCTGCGGCTTCACCCGGACATCGGCCTCGAGCGTCACGCACCGGCGCCCGGTCGCGCGCACAGCCGCCTCCACCTCGGCCTGGCGGAGGAGGGAGCGATCCAGGAGGGCGACGTCGGCGCCCGCCTCTGCGAAGCCGCGGGCCAGCGTCCGGCCGATATCGCCCAGCCCCCCGGTGATCAGGGCGACCTTCCCGCTCAGCGAGAAGAGCTCCATGGTCTCCCGCGCCGGGTCCCAGCCTTTCGGCCCTCCGGGCCCGCATCCTCCCTACGGGTCGAGGGTGAGCAGATCCCGAATGCTCTCGAGGATGTAGTCCGGGCGCACCGGAGCCGCGGCCAGCTCCTCCCGCCGCGTCACCCCGGTCAGGACGAGGGCCGTGGGCATGCCGGCCGCCCTCCCCATCGCGATGTCCGTCTCCAGCCGGTCCCCCACCATCAGGCAGGCGCCCGGGGGGAGGCCCAGGCGCTCCAGGGCGACGTCCAGCATGATCCGGTTGGGCTTCCCCACCACCAGCTCCACCTTCCGGTTGGTCACCGCTTCCACCGCCCCGATCATCCCGGCCGCGTCGGGGATCTCCCCCTCCTCCGTGGGGCAGGTCCGATCGGGGTTCGTGGCCAGCATCCGGGCCCCGCGCCGGACGGCGATGAGGGCGTCGCGCAGCTTCCCGTAGTCGAAGGTCCGGTCGAAGGCAATGATGAGATAGCGGACCCCGGTCGGGTCCTGCAGAACGGTGAGCCCCGCGGCCGTCAGCTCCTCCTTCAGGGGAGGCTCTCCGATGACATACACCGGCGCCCCCGGGTCCCGCGCGGCCAGGTAGCGAGCCATCACGTACGAGGAGTTCACCACGTTCTCCAGGTCAGCCGCGATCCCGAAGCCCCGGAGCTTCTCCGCGTAGCGCGCGCGGCTCTCGATTGGCTTGTTGGAGAGGAAGCAGACCTTGGCACCCCGCTCCCGGAGCGCCCGGACCGTCGCGGCGGCCCCATCGATCATCCGGGGGCCGCGATAGATGGTCCCGTCGAGGTCGAAGACATAGCCCTGGAAGCGCATGGGGGAGCCCCCGGGCCGGGCCTCAGTCCTCCTCGGAGAAGAGGGGGCGCCCGCACTGCGGGCACAGCGCGACCTTCGGGCCGGGCTTGGCCTCGTCGATCTGTCCGGTCCAGCCGCACTGCGGGCAGGTTACCGGAAAATCCACCACCCCTCCGGGCGCCTGCGGCTCGCCGCCCGGGGCTTCGGTATCAGAGGAAGGGAACGGAGTCAAGGAGAAGTCTAGCTATAGCGGAGGATCTGGAGGAGTCCCTCGGCACACTGGAAGAGCTCGTCCCACCCGAGGTCGGCCACCAGGGCATAGGCCATCCCCCGCTCCTGCCAGAGGAGGAGCTGGTAGCCCCGGACCTCCTGGGTGTAGAAGGTCCGCCCATCCCGCTTCACGGCCGTGGCCCGGTCGAGGTCCTCCCCGTAGTGGGGAAAGGTGAAGAGGGAGATGGTCCGGCGATTCTTCTCGTAGACGATGAAGGCTGCCCGACGGTCGCTCAGGTCGGTGATGCGCCCCCCGAGCAGGCGGATCCCGGTCCGGCTGTAATCGGGAACGGAGACCCGGTAGGGCGCCCGCCCCTGGAACCAACCGGCCACGGCGCCCGCATCCGAGGAAGCAAACTCCACCGGCTCCGGCAGCCGGGCCACGCTCATGTGCTGCGCCACCAGCTCCAGGGCGAGCGGGGCCGGGCCGGCGGACCGGCCGATCCACACGGCGAAGAGGACCGCGGCGGCGGCCGCGGCGGCGGTTGCCAGCCAGAGAGGCCGGCGTCCGGCAAGCTGACTGGCGCGGAGGGCCCTCCGATCTATCCGGTCCAGGGCCGCGGTGATCCGCTCCCGGAGGGCCGGGGGAACCTCCGGGCGCGGCGCGGTGAGGCGCAGATGCGCCCGCGCGGCCCGGGCCTGCTCCTCCCTGGCCGCGCAGGATGGGCAGGAGGCCAGATGCTCTGCGACCTGCAGTGTCTCCCGCACCGGCAGCTCGCCGTCCAGGTACGTCTCCAGGTCCCGGATCACGTCGCCGCAGATCATTTCCCGTCCTCAACTCGCCCCGGCTCGAGCAGTTCCCGCAACGCCTCCCGCAGGTGCGCCCGCCCGCGGTGCAGCCGGCTCATCACCGTCCCCACGGGGCAGCCACAGACCTCGGCGATCTCGCGGTAGGTCAGCCCCTCCAGGTCTGCCAGGATCACCGGCAGCCGGAATTTCTCCGGCAGAACCATGAGGGCGCGCTGGATCTCCTCGCCCGTGGCCTTCCGGAGGAAGTCCTCCTCCGGATTCCCGACCGTCGCGCTCCCCCCCACCGGGGGGGCCAGATCATCGTCGTAGGCCACGGTGAGGCGGACCGCCCGGCGGCGGTTCAGGAAGGTCCGATAAAGGATCCGGAGGAGCCAGGCCTTGCAGTTCGTGCCGGGAGCGAACTGGTGGAAGAACTCGTAGGCCCGCAGCGCCGTGTCCTGCACGAGGTCTTCCGCCTCCGCCTGGTTCCCGGCCAGCCGCAGGGCGGCGCCATAAAGCACGTGCAGGTGGACGAGCGCCACCTCCTCGAATTCCCGGCGCCGCCCCTGCGGTCCCGGCCCGGTCCCCTCCACCTCTCCCCCCAGCCGGGCCGCCCTTTCTCATCACGAGAACACGCCGTCCGCCCGGAATATTCCGGGCGAGGGCCGCCCTGCCTGCATGCGTATCATCCGCGGCGACCCGGGGCCTGTCAACACCCATCAGAGCTACTGCTCCTCCAGCCTTGATCCGTCCTAAGGTCGCCGGGGCCCCCCACTTCCCCGGCGCCGCCCTTGGGGTTGCCCGGCTGTCCCCCGTCCTTCTCCCCCGCCTGTTCCGTGGAACGCAGCGCGCCTCGGCTTCCCCCGCTGGGCTCGCGGGGGCCGCTCGGGCTAACTCCTCTAGGACCTGCGGGTTCGCGTCACGCTGGCCGCGCCGACCTCCCCCACCGGTCACGTGGCACGCGCCTTGCCTTTGCTCCCGGGCGTTGGCGCCACCCTGAATTCTTGGCGCGACCTGACTGCGCAACATTACCCTGCAAGTCCCGCGAGGTAAATCCCCGGCCTCGCCGGGTGCCATCTACGCCATCTGCGGGCAGGGCGGGGAGGAAGGAGCACACGGATGCGGCCGAACTGGCAACGGGGGATCGCGGTCGGGGTCGCGGTACTGACGGTGGCGCTGGCGCTCCCGGGCGAGGCGCAGCGGGCGGCTGGTCCCAGTGGCGTCACGCACGTCATCACCATCCAGGCCGGCCGGATCGAGCCCGCGACCCTCACGGCGAAGCCGGGGGACACGGTGGTCTGGTCGAACGCTACGTCCTGGAACGAGGCAATGGTCCTCTTTGAGAAGGGGAAGGAGGTCTCGCTGGCCTGTGTGGCCCCCGTGGGCTTCTTCCTCGCGCCGAGCGGCGTGTACGTCTCTGGCCTTATCGCCCCCGGAGGGGTGGCCAGTCTCTGCATCGTGGAGCCCGGGACCTACGAGTACCAGGTCAACCAGATCCGGTCGGATAAGTCCTTCCTCTACCCGGGGAAGGTCATCGTCCGGTAACCTGGACGGCGAAACACGACACCCCGGCCGCCTCAGCGAGCCGCCGGGGTGGTCTGTCTCCGTGATCGCCTCCGTCAGGCCGAGCCCTTGGCCACCGCGGGGGCCTCCCCCGGCAGGTCCTCCACCGGCTCGCGCTCGATAGACCTTGTCGAGGGAGACCTCCATGGAGGCATCGGTCTGCCGCGCTACGGGGATCTCCACCAAACGGGAGAGGGCAGGCACCGGGGAGTCGCAGGTGACAATGGCCAGGTGCTCAGATATCCATCAAGATTGTTGACAGGGGGAGGCAGGCGTCGCTATCTTCGCCCCACATCCGATCAGGCCTGGCTCACCAGTGTTCTCCTCGGGGTTCCCCCAGGAGGTGTGCGGATTCCGGGGGGCCCTCTGTGAGAACGACCGCGTCGCTCCTGGAGTGGCGAGCTATCGAATAGGCTCGGTCGGAGGGGCCGTAGGGCCCGCAGCGGATGGTTCCCACCGGGGAGGGGACCGTGAAAGCGTGGCGACGGACCGTGGTGGCAAGTTTGCTCCTGCTCACGGGCGCCGGGGCCTCGCTCGCCCAGGACGCCTCCCCGCGGATCGGCCTGGAGGTGGGACTCACGGCCCCGGCCTTTGCCCTCCCCGACCTGGCGGGGACCCTCCACTCCCTCGCCCAGCACCGGGGCGAGGTGGTCCTGGTGAACTTCTGGTCCACCTGGTGCGCTCCCTGCCGAACCGAGATGCCGGACCTCCAGGTCCTCTACGAGACCTACCGCGAGCGGGGGTTCACGGTCCTGGCGGTCAATCTCAATTTAGACGGGCACGAGCCGGTGGAGGCCTTCGTTGCCGAGCTGCGGCTCACCTTCCCTATTCTCCTGGATCCCCGGAAGGACGTCGGCCGGGCCTACCGGGTCTTCGCCATCCCAGCGAGTTTCCTCCTCGACCGCCAGGGCCGGATCGCCTACCGGCGCGTCGGCGACCCGGCCTGGGACCAGCCCCAGACTCGGGCGCTCGTGGAGCGTCTCCTGGCGGTCCCTTAGGTCCGGCCCCGGACCCCCTATCTTCATGCCCGTCACCGCTACGTCCGGCGAGGGCTTGACGGCCCCGATCCAGCCGGGGACACACGGCCTGGCCGCGCTCAGCGTCTGCGCCGCGATGACCCTCCTCCTCTACGCCCGCAGGAAGGGCTGGCCCCTCGCGGGCGTGACCGTCCACCTACAGCACGAAAGGCGATGGAGGTGCCGATAGCCATGCAGATCCAATGGAAACGCGCTATCCTCGCCGGCTTGGCCGGGACCCTCGTCTTCGATCTTATCGGTCTGCCCATAACACGCCAGTGGTGGGATGTCCCGGGCCTCCTGGGGATGAAGCTGGAAACGGGTCTCCCAGGCGGCGTCGTGGCTCACTACGCCAATGGCGCCATCTTGGCGATAATCTACGCTGGGGTCGGGCCGTCCCTCTGGGGACCGAGCTGGGTACGGGCGCTCACCTACATCACGGTGCAGACCGTCTTCGGTGTTTGGTTGTTCATGATGCCTTTGCTCGGCGCGGGGATGGCCGGGCTGAAAATGGGCGCCCTCGCCCCTGCGATCGCCCTCATTCGCCATTGGGGGTACGGCCTGACGCTCGCCTGGCTTTACCCCCTCCCGCAGGTTATCTCCCCTGGCCAGGCCGCGCGCTAACCCATTGCGGGCAAGTGCCACGATCGACCTCGCTGCGGGCAAGGTGAGGCTGCCACACCCGGTCAAGGTCGAACGTATGGCACGTGTCCCCTCAGTCGCTTGCGATGGTGGGGCCGCTCATCGGTTTGCAATGTCTTGCCGGTAATCCCCTGGGAGCCCTTCGGCTTAGGCGAACCCCTCCCTGGGGCCGTTGCATCTACTTGATCAGGGGTGGCGATCGGCGGGGGCTGCTTTCAAGCGAGCCAGGCCCTCCCGCTGGACCTGGCCCCGATCCGAAAGAGGCGTGAAAGGGGGCGAGCGGAGATGGCCCTGATGTGTTCGATGGAAGGATGTAAGCAGAAGGCGGGGATGTGCAAGCATGAGAAGATGATGGCGGGCGTTGTTGTGCTGCTCGTTGTGGGCTATGTCGCGGGGAAGGCGTTCAGCCTTTTCTAGGGGACGCGCCGGGGTCCCGGGAGACGCCAGATGGAAAGCGTTATCGTGCCCCTCCTGATCCTTGGGGCCCTGGTCCTGCTCTTGCGCGGGAAAGCCCACGGGGGCTGAGGCCAGCCCGGCCCCGCGGGACGGGGCCTTCACAATGCGGACGACGACGTTCATGACCTCAAGAAATAGCTTGGAGGCGGCCCGCATTCCGGCCATCTCCCTCACCCTGGTTCGGAAGGTCGGCGACAAGATCCTGCCTTCCCGGGCCCTCTACGTTCAACGTCCCTCCGGCGACCTCCTGGGGACCGTGCGCCGGGCTCAGGCCGGAGGAACGCCCAGCCCGGGAAGGCGTCCTCCGGAGGATCCTGACGGAACGGCCTGTCCGGGGTAGGCGGGATGGACCCGGTGGTCAGCCCCTGGCCTTTCCTCCCCAGATACGGGTACGCGATCCTCTTCCTCGGGATCGCCCTGGAAAACGCCGGTCTTCCCCTCCCCGGGGAGGTCTTTCTCCTGGCTGCAGGGTTCTTGGCCTCCACCGGTCCGTTCGAGCTCCCCTTCGTGATCGCCCTCGGGGCGGCAAGTGCAGTGGCGGGTGACAGCCTCAGCTACCTCCTGGGCCGGCTGGGCGGGGAGCGCCTGCCGCAGCTTTACTGCAAGATGATGCTGGGCTCTGCGGATTGTGTTCGGAAGACACACGAGTACTTTGCCAGGCGTGGCGGCCTCACGGTCGCCCTTGCCCGCTTCGTGGTAGGCGTCCGGGCATTCGCGGCTCCCATGGCCGGCGCCACCAAGATGGCCTATCCGCGATTCCTGGCCTACGATGCCCTGGGGGCGCTCCTTTGGGCGACCCTCGTCGGCGGCTTTGGGTATCTCTTTGGAAGCCGCTGGGACCGGCTTCAGGGTGACTACCGTCGGTACTATGGATTTGTCCTCCTTACCGTCCTGCTCGTCGGGCTTGGCTACATCCTGATGAAGTTCCTGAGGCGGCGCCGGTATGGACCCGCTTCGAGTTTTTAAGGAGGCTTCGTCCGAAGCGGTCTGGGTTTGCCCTCGAGGAAGTGTTCGTGCATAAAGCAGGAGGAGCAAAGAGCGATGAGCAAGAAGCGGGTGATCGTCTATTCCCAGCCGGGATGAATGTTCTGCTACCGGACGCAGGAGTTTCTTGCGGAAGAGGGGATTGAGTTCGAGAATCGCCACCTCTCAGCGACATAATAAATAATGAGGAAGGAGATGAGGGGTCCATATCGGAGATTCCGGAGAATTATCGGGACCCCCTGGAAGGCCGAACGGAGAAGGAGGCGACGCGATGGCTGCCAGACTCCCTTACCTCGATCGGAACCAGGTGCCTGCCGATGTCCAGACGGTGTACGACAACCTCCAGAAGGCCACGGGCCGCGTCCTGAACATCTTCAGGCTCATGGCCCACCACGCCAAGTCCCTCCCGCCCTTCATGCAGTGGTATCCGACGCTCCGGGAAGGGGCTCTGGACATCAAACTGCGCCAGCTCGCCTACGTGAAGGCCTCGCAGGTGAACAACTGCCAATACTGAGCCACCCACAACTCCGCCCTCGGTCAGAGGGTCGGCGTCCCCAAGGAGAAGTTCGACGCCCTCCCGCAGTACGCGACGAGCCCGCTCTTCTCGGAGGTGGAGCGGCTGGTGATCCGCTATGCCGAGGAAATGACCCGGAAGGTGCAGGTGGATGGCGTGCTCGTCGAGCAGCTCAAGCGCCACCTGTCTCCGGAGGCGCTCGTGCAGCTCACGCTCTCGGTTGCGGCGGCGAACTTCACCAACCGCTTCAACGACGCCCTGGGCACCGAGCTCGAGTCGTAGCTATAGATGTCGTGGGTACCGGTGTCGGTAGTCAGGCCACGGACGGATACCCTCGGACGCGTCACCGAGGAAACCCGGGGGAGGAATACATGAGTCCGGGAGGGAGTCTCCCCAACCATCTACGCCGCAGGATCGTCACGCTCCCCGGCATCATCGAGAAGGGCCACCGCGTCAGCCTGCACGCCAACTACGTGGGCGGGCGCGAGATCGCCCACCTCCACGCGCCGGATCAGATCGCCATCCACCCCAAGATGATTGCAGCATGGACGCTGAAGTCCGGGCAAGAATCCGAAAGGGTGGTGTCCGGGTCAAAGGAAGCAGGGCCCGGCCCCGCCGGGGACGTCACAGATCCCGGACGCGCAGCCGCGAGAATGCGGGGAGATTGGGGTGGTGGGGGTAAGGGTGTACGAGCGGGGACGGCAGCCTGGATAAGAATGCGGATCTCGAAACGCTCGCCCTTCACCTGGGCCGGGATCGCGGCCCTCCTCGCGCTGGGCCTCGCGGCACCGGCGGGGGCGGGCGGGGCCCTGCCCACGAGACCCCTCGCCCTCCTCGACGGCGGCACCCTGGACTTCCAGAGCCTCAAGGGCAAGGTCGTCGTCATCCGCTTTTTGGCCTCCTGGTGACCCTTCTGCCAGCGGGAGGCTCCCGCTTTTGAGCAGGTCTACCAGCGGTTCAAGGACCAGGGCGTGGCCTTCGTGGGCGTCTTCGTCGAGGACACTGAGGCGAAGGCCCGGGAGTTCCTGAAAGCCCACCCGGTCAGTTTCCCCCACGGGACTGACTGGCAGTTGACCCTCGCCCGGCCGCTCGGATTCCGGGGGATGCCGTACACGGTCGTCATCTCACCCCGGGACGAGGTCGCCCGCCGTTTCTTCGGGCCGGTGGAGGAGGCCGACCTGGTGGCGACGATCCGCGGGCTCCTGGCCGCCCCCAAGTAGCCGCGTCCGGCGATGAGGCCCCGCATCTCCGTCGTCATCCCCGGGCGCAATGACGCCGCGGCACTCCGCGAGACGCTCGAGGCGCTCGACCGCCTGGCCGGGAGGGAAGAGGCAGGGTACTTTTCTCCGCCGCGGGTGACTCCGCGGCCGTCGAGGCGGCTGTGGGCGGCCGCGTCCACTCGGGCCGCCCTCCTGAGCGCCGGCGCCTTCGCCGCCTGCGGCGACATCCTGATTCTTCCTGCACGCAGACTTCATGCCGCCGGAGAGCACCTTCGCGCTGATCGACCTACGTCCACTTGGTCGTGGATGATCCCACGCTGTTCCCGTTGCAGCCTGAGGAACCGATCATCCCGACCATTGCCATTGCTCTCTGCCTCTATCTCTTGTGGATCGGGAGCGGGTCGTGGAGCCTTGACCTTCGCGGTACGCCAGCCGAGAGAAGGCAACCCGGGAGAGAAAATGCCACCCACTCGATCTAACGTACGAGGGGCGCTCTACCTGGAAGGGCCAAGAGAGCCTGGGCGGCTGGAACGGACTTCACGTCCCCCTGCGCCTGGAGCTTCTCGGGTTCTCCGAGCCAGGCTCACCCCAGGCCAGGATGAGTTAAAGCATTCTCTACCCGGCCGATTCGTATAGCCCCCATCCCGGTGATTACCCTTGCGGTCATCAGCGTCTTTCTCCCCCGGAGCAAGGGAGGAGGACGTTGGAACCCAGAATCCAGCTACTTCTCGTACGTTATTGGGACACTCTAGGCACGCTCCAGGGCCCAGGCACCGTACTCGTAGGTCACCCGCTGCTTCACGCCGTGGCACTCGATGACGTCCCCCGGCTGCGCGTCGTCC
>DASYVA010000098.1 GCA_036000645.1 Candidatus Methylomirabilis sp. | reverse complement strand
CGATCTCTTCTACGCGCTCCTGGCCGCCCTGGGGGCAGCGGCCCTCGTGGGGCGGCCCGGGGTCCGAATCCCCCTCTGGCTCCTGGGCTCCGGGATGCTCGCCTACCTGGGCGGCTCCGGCCTCCTCCAGAGCCTGCGACGGCCGGTCCTGCTGGGGAGCGAGCCAGCGACGGGGACCGCCTGGGGCGCGTTTCTCGGGGCCCTGGTAGCCACCCTCGGGAACCCGATGACCGTGGCGTCCTGGGCCGCGGTCTTCGGCGGGCTCTACGCGGGGATGCTCGAGGCGGTGACGCCGGGGCTCGTCCTCGGTCTGGTGGCGGGAGTGGCGTCCGGGACGTTGACCTGGTTCACGGCCCTGGCGGCCGCCCTCCAGGCCGGGCGGAGGCTGGTGACGCCGGCGGCCCTGCGGGGGGTCTCGGTCGCCTCCAGCATCATCCTGCTCGGGTTCGCCGCGTACTTTGGCTGCCAGGCCTTCCGCAGTCTGACTGGATAGTTCTCTCCGCCACCCGCGGCACTAATACAAACGAGGTAAATTGTGTGACACAGAGTCCGGGTGGCGCCGGATGCCGCCCGACGGCCCCCGTAGCGGAGGGGGGGGCCATCGGCTCTGGGCCGATGGGGGGAACCACGGGAGGGTTCCCCACAGGGGCCGGGGGCCGGGGCGGCGCCGGCGCCAGGACCCGGACTTTGTCACTTTCGTTTTGTCGTTTGTATTAGAAGGTTGGGCCCCAGCCGCGCTCCTCCACGGCAGCAAAGATATCGGTATCGCTCACGATGCCCAGGATCTCGGTCCCCTGGGCCACGAGGACCCGCCGGATCTCCTTCTCCATCATCAGGGCCGAGCACTCCCGGAGCGTCGTGGTCCGGGGGAGGGTGATCACGGGACTCGACATCAAGTCCGCCACGCGCAGCTGACCCGGATCCTTGCCGGGCGCGACCACCTTCGAGAGGACGTCCCGCTTGGTCATGATGCCGTAGGGGCCGCCGGGAGTCTGGGGCTCCACCAGAATGCTGGAGATCCCCCGCTCGTGCATCCGGTGGATCGCCTCGGCCACCGTGGCCGTGGCCGCGATGCGCACCACGGGCTTCTTCATCACGCTCTCCACCGTGTACATCCCGGTCCCCCCGGCCCCGCCCGGGCCGCCCTAGGGTTTCCCGCGGGTCGCCTCCAGGACGCCCTGGGCCGCCTCGAGCGCCTTCTGTTGCACCTGCTGCAGAAGCCCCTGCACCTCCGCCCAGCGCTCGGTCATCACCGTGACCACCCGGACCGCCTCCTCTAGGAGGGCGACCGCCTCTTCCGGTGGAGCGCCGTGGGTCTTCAGGGCGTCGGCCCGCGTCACCAGCGTCTCCACCTGGTCCTCGAAATCGGTCACGGCGATCCCGAACACCTTCAGGAGCTTCCGGGTCGCGTCGGACGCCACGCCTCCCTCCCCGTCACTGGCCGGCCTGGCCGGGCCGGAACATGGAGGCCAGAAGACCCCGCAGGAGGGTGGCCCGCTCCTTCAGCGTCCGGAGATACTCGAGGCGCTCCTGGATCTCGCGCTCCGTCGCCTCCGCCTCGTTCAGGAATCCGGCGAAGGCCTCCTCCCCCTCCCGATAGAGCTGAGCCTGCAGGCGGGCGATCCGGTCAAGGAGGTCCTGGGCCGGGATGGCGTGATCGTCCGCCATGGACCGTACCTCCTGGTGAAACCGCTCGATGAGCGCCAAAGGAGCCCCCGCCAGTGTTTCCAGTCGCTCCATGTCTCTCTCCTCCCCTCTCCCATCCCCGGACCTCGGCCACCGTGCTCTGTACGACGCCACACCTCCTAGCGGTCTGTTCCCTGGTCCGGGTCCCCTGGACCCTCTCCAGGGCCCTTCCGGGCCGGCTTCTCCCGCTCCTCGTCCTCGTCCCCCGCCAGGAACCAGCAGGTCTGGCAGACCGGCCCCTGCACCGGGTCTTCGTAGATGACGTTCCGAGTGCCGCCGCAGAACGCGCACCGCTTCTCGGTCACGCGCCCCCGCCCTTCTCGGCAGGCCGCAGCCCCTTCCCGCAGTGGGGACAGAAGACGGCCTCAGCGGCGTGCGGCTTGCCGCAGCCGGGACAGAAGGGCCCGGCGGCGCTCGGGGTCTCCTCCCGCGGCAACTCCTCCTTGGTCTCCACCGCCCCCTTGAACCCCCGGATGGCCTTCCCGAGGGAGCTCCCGATTTCGGGCAGCTTGGACGCCCCGAAGACCAGGAGGGCGATCACGAGCACGACCATCAGCTCGGGCATCCCCAGGCCGAACATGACACCTCCTCAGCCGGCGCGACCCGGCGGCCCCATTATACCCCGGGCCGCGGCCATGGGCACGCGCCCCGTGCCGGCCAGCGGGAGCGAGACTTCGACGGGTCGGGCAGCGGGGTCTGCTTATCATGAAGATGTCGGGATGCGCAAGGGCGGCGCCCTTTTCTTTGACAGCCGCCGCGGCCTCGGGGATAATCCCTCCACCCGCAACACCCCAGGAGGTGCCCCGTGACAGGCAAGGCCGCCGTCTTCACCGAGGTGAACCAGCCGTTCCAGTTCCGGGAG
>DASYVA010000097.1 GCA_036000645.1 Candidatus Methylomirabilis sp. | reverse complement strand
CAATGGGCACTAGGTGTGGGAGGTATCGACCCCTTCCGTGCCGCAGCTAACGCATTAAGTGCCCCGCCTGGGGAGTACGGCCGCAAGGTTGAAACTCAAAGGAATTGACGGGGGCCCGCACAAGCGGTGGAGCATGTGGTTTAATTCGACGCAACGCGAAGAACCTTACCAGGGCTTGACATCCCCGGAACCCCTCCGAAAGGAGGGGGTGCCCGCAAGGGAGCCGGGAGACAGGTGGTGCATGGCTGTCGTCAGCTCGTGTCGTGAGATGTTGGGTTAAGTCCCGCAACGAGCGCAACCCTCGCCCTTTGTTGCCAGCAGGTCACGCTGGGCACTCTAAGGGAACTGCCGGCGTCAAGCCGGAGGAAGGTGGGGACGACGTCAAGTCATCATGCCCCTTACGCCCTGGGCTACACACGTGCTACAATGGCCGGCACAGAGGGATGCGAGACCGCGAGGTGGAGCTAACCCCAAAAAGCCGGTCTAAGTTCAGATTGCAGGCTGCAACTCGCCTGCATGAAGGAGGAATCGCTAGTAATCGCGCATCAGCACGGCGCGGTGAATACGTTCCCGGGCCTTGTACACACCGCCCGTCACACCACGAAAGCCGGTTGTACTCGAAGTCGCTGGGCCAACCCGCAAGGGAGGCAGGCGCCGAAGGTATGATCGGTGATTGGGGTGAAGTCGTAACAAGGTAGCCGTATCGGAAGGTGCGGCTGGATCACCTCCTTTCTAAGGAGCTCGCGGGGGCCGATGAGGACCCCGAGAGAATTCCAGGTCGATCGGCCCTAGGCTGGTAACGCGATATTGTTTCCCTTCGGCTGCCTCCGGTCTACCGGCCGGGGGTAGCCGTCGTGTTTCTGTTCCCCCTCGGGCCTTTAGCTCAGTTGGTTAGAGCGCACGCTTGATAAGCGTGAGGTCTCTGGTTCGAAGCCAGAAAGGCCCACCACCTGAGGGCGGAGGGCGGTCCCCGGACGGGACGGCCGCCGCCGCCGAGCTCTCCGTGGGGATGTAGCTCAGTCGGGAGAGCACCTGCTTTGCAAGCAGGGGGTCGGCGGTTCGACTCCGCTCATCTCCACCAGGGCCGCTGGAGCCGGGGGGGAAGGGTTCCGGCGGGGAAATCCCGCAGGCTCTTTGACAAGTGAATAGCGTTGGTGGTGAACCAGGACACCGACCTCTTCGTGGGTGCGGCCGGGGACGCTGGTTTCTGTCCGCACCTTCCTGAGGGAAGTGGGGTCAAGCTACTAAGGGCATACGGTGGATGCCTTGGCACCAGCAGGCGATGAAGGGCGTGGTAAGCTGCGATAAGCCCCGGGAAGCCGCAAACAGGCGTTGATCCGGGGATGCCCGAATGGGGAAACCCGGCCGGAGTCGTGTCCGGTCATCCCGGCCTGAATTCATAGGGTCGGGAGGCAAACCAGGGGAACTGAAACATCTCAGTACCCTGAGGAAAAGAAAGCAACCGCGATTCCCCCAGTAGCGGCGAGCGAAAAGGGAACAGCCCAAACCGGCGGCACGTGACAGCCCGTGCGCGTTGTGCCGTCGGGGTCGTGGGATCCAGCCTGGCGCTGGTACGGCAGCGCCGGGGAGTCAGAAACCGCTCTCCTAACCGAACAGTCTGGAAAGGCTGGCCGCAGCAGGTGACAGCCCTGTAGGGTAAAGGAGAGCGGCTCCCCGCGCTGGACACCCAAGTACCACGGGACACGTGGAATCCTGTGGGAATTCGGGGGGACCACCCTCCAAGGCTAAAGACTCGCTGGTGACCGATAGCGCACAAGTACCGCGAGGGAAAGGTGAAAAGCACCCCTGTGAGGGGAGTGAAATAGTACCTGAAACCGTATGCCTACAAGCAGTGGAAGGGCTATGCCCCGCAAGGGGAATGCCTGACCGCGTGCCTTTTGCATAATGAGCCGGCGAGTTACTCTGTGCAGCAAGGTTAAGCCGTGAGGCGGAGCCGGAGCGAAAGCGAGTCCGAATAGGGCGTTTAGTTGCACGGAGTAGACCCGAAGCCAGGTGAGCTACCCCTGGTCAGGCTGAAGCGGAGGTAATACTCCGTGGAGGGCCGAACCGGTGTTGGTTGAAAACAGCTCGGATGAACTGGGGGTAGGAGTGAAAGGCCTATCAAACCTGGAAATAGCTGGTTCTCCCCGAAATAGCTTTAGGGCTAGCCTCGCGAGATCGCTGACGGCGGTAGAGCACTGGATGAGCTAAGGCCCTTACCCGGGTGCTGACCTCAACCAAACTCCGAATGCCGTCAATGCGCATCGCGGGAGTCAGACTGTGGGGGCTAAGCTCCATGGTCGAGAGGGAAACAGCCCAGACCGCCAGCTAAGGTCCCGAAATCCCGGCTAAGTGGGAAAGGATGTGAGAGCGCTCAGACAACCAGGAGGTTGGCTTAGAGGCAGCCATCCTTTAAAGAGTGCGTAACAGCTCACTGGTCAAGTGCGCTCGCGCCGACAATTCAACGGGGCTCAAGCCGGGTACCGAAGCTGCGGGATCTCCTGCAAGGGGGATCGGTAGGGGAGCGTTCTGTATGGGGTGAAGGCGGACCGCAAGGACCGCTGGACCGTACAGAAGTGATTCTGCCGGCCTAAGTAGCGAGAAGCCGGGTGAAAATCCCGGCCGCCGGAAGTCTAAGGTTTCCTGAGGAAGGCTAATCCGCTCAGGGTTAGTCGGTACCTAAGCCGAGGCCGACAGGCGTAGGCGAAGGGCAACGGGTTAATATTCCCGTACCACCGGGCGGCGCCAAAGACGCGATGGGGAGACGCAGGAGGGTAGGTCAGCCCGCGATCGGACGTGCGGGTCTAAGCCGGTAGGAGGGTCCCGTAGGCAAATCCGCGGGGCCGCTACCTCCGAGAGGTGATGGGGAGCCCTGCTTCGGCAGGGCGAACTGGCTGAGCCCATGCTGCCAAGAAAATCCTCTAGCGAGCCGCCAGGTGACCGTACCGCAAACCGACACAGGTAGACGGGGAGAGTATCCCAAGGCGCTCGAGAGAACACTCGCCAAGGAACTCGGCAAAATGACCCCGTAACTTCGGGAGAAGGGGTACCACACCAGCGTGAGGGGGTTCGCCCTCCAAAGCGCTGGGAGGTCGCAGAGAAACAGGCCAAGCGACTGTTTACTAAAAACACAGGTGGGTGCTAAGCCGTAAGGCGCCGTATACCCACTGACACCTGCCCGGTGCCGGAAGGTTAACAGGAGGGGTCATCCCGCAAGGGAGAAGCCCTGAATCGAAGCCCCGGTAAACGGCGGCCGTAATCACGTTGCGGCTCTGGAGCGGTGACGCTCCAGAGGAAACTCGGCTATATGCTGGAAACCCCGTGAATCCGGCGCTACTGGCCGCGAGGTCAGTGACAATGCGTCCGGTGCGGACAATCAGCAGGAAAGGCCGGGGCGAAGTCAGCCTCGGAATCCTCAGAGACCATACGCCGAGCTCCCAAGGAGTAGAATTGGGATGAAGATATGGTCCACCCCTTATGGCGACATAGGGACAAGGTGAACTATAACGGTCCTAAGGTTCGATCGCGAGCCCACGCTGCCAGTAATGTCAGCGAACGCATCCGGCTATATGCTGGAAACTCTGGTGTATCCGGCGGTACTCATGACATGAGTGACAATCCGACCGGTGCAGACAACCAGCAGGAAAGGCTGAGCGCCGATTGGGTTGTCGGTTTCGTCGACGGAGAGGGGTGTTTCTTCGTTGGCGTGAATCGGCAGCCCACGATGAGGGTCGGCTGGCAAGTCCTTCCGGAGTTCCGCGTGGTTCAGCACGAGAGGGACGTAGCGATCTTGGAGCGACTCCGCGAGTTCTTTGGTTGCGGTCAGATCACCACGAACCATGGTGATCGTAAGGAACTCCGCATCCGGGGGCTGAAGGAGTTAGGAAAGGTCGTTGCGTTCTTCAGGGAGCATCCGTTGCGGACGGTGAAGCGGTCGAGTTTCGATCGCCTTGCCGAGGTGATTGCGATGATGGAACATGGTGATCACCTGACGACGGAGGGTCTTGAACGGATCAGGCAATTAGCCAGTCGAATGAATCGCGGCGCTCAGAATCCTCAGAGGCCATACGCCGGACCTCCGGTCTCCTCGGCCGGAGGATGATATGGTCCGAGCTGCGCGGCGACGCGCAGAGGTGAGCGGAACCGAAACGACTCACCCGTTCCCATCCGGGACGTAACACGACTGAGCGAAATTCCTTGTCGGGTAAGTTCCGACCTGCACGAATGGTGTAACGACTTGGCCGCTGTCTCGGCGAGTGGCTCGGTGAAATTGAAGTCCCG
This sequence comes from Candidatus Methylomirabilis sp., assembly GCA_036000645.1. NCBI lineage: Bacteria > Methylomirabilota (SeqCode) > Methylomirabilia (SeqCode) > Methylomirabilales (SeqCode) > Methylomirabilaceae (SeqCode) > Methylomirabilis (SeqCode) > Methylomirabilis sp. (SeqCode). The sequence goes on along the minus strand of DASYVA010000097.1, from coordinate 15,912 downwards.
GTGAAGATGCCGGGTACCCGCGGCTAGACGGAAAGACCCCGTGAACCTTTACTGTAGCCTGACATTGGATCTTGGTGCGGTATGTGCAGGATAGGTGGGAGGCGATGAAACAGGGGCGTCAGTCCCTGCGGAGCCAACCTTGAGATACCACCCTTGCTGCTCTGGGATTCTAACTCAGGCCTGTGATCCAGGTCGGGGACAAGGTCAGGTGGGCAGTTTGACTGGGGCGGTCGCCTCCTAAAGCGTAACGGAGGCTCCCAAAGGTCCCCTCAGCACGGTCGGCAATCGTGCGTTGAGTGTAAAGGCATAAGGGGGCTTAACTGCGAGACCCACAAGTCAAGCAGGTGCGAAAGCAGGGCTTAGTGATCCGGCGGTTCCGCGTGGAAGGGCCGTCGCTCAAAGGATAAAAGGTACTCCGGGGATAACAGGCTTATCTCCCCCAAGAGTCCACATCGACGGGGAGGTTTGGCACCTCGATGTCGGCTCATCGCATCCTGGGGCTGAAGCAGGTCCCAAGGGTTGGGCTGTTCGCCCATTAAAGCGGTACGCGAGCTGGGTTTAGAACGTCGTGAGACAGTTCGGTCCCTATCTGCCGTGGGCGCAGGAGACTTGAGAGGATCTGCCCTTAGTACGAGAGGACCGGGGTGGACGAACCTCTAGTGTTCCGGCTGTCCCGCCAGGGGCAGCGCCGGGTAGCTATGTTCGGCAGGGATAAACGCTGAAAGCATCTAAGCGTGAAGCCCACCTCAAGATGAGGTCTCCCGTGGCGCAAGCCACCTGAAGACCCCCGGAAGACGACCGGGTTGATAGGCCGCAAGTGTACGCCCAGGAATGGGCTCAGCTGAGCGGTACTAATCGGTCGTGCGGCTTGACCCCATTTTTCCCTCGCGAGGTCGGTCCTACCCACCAACGCTATTCCCTTGGTCCCATTCCCGGTGACCATGGCGGAGGGGAAACACCCGTTCCCATCCCGAACACGGAAGTTAAGCCCTCCTGCGCCGATGGTACTGCCTGGGCAACTGGGTGGGAGAGTAGGTCGTTGCCGGGATAATTAATACCGAACGCCCGGGTCGAAAGGCCCGGGCGTTCCTGCGTTCAGGTCGCCTTCCGGGGCCTACCCGCCGAGCTGCCACGTTCTGATGGCTTCAAACGGGTGGATGAGCATGAGGATATTGAGGGCGAGGTTGTCCCGGATCCAGTAGCCGACGAAGCCCTCGAGCGCTGCCGTGAGCGCGATGGTGGCCCACACCGGGAGCCGCGCGGCGAGCGCAAACCCGAGCCCCATTGCGAGGACGTCGCCCATCGAGTTGATGACGCTGTCGCCGTAGTAGCCGAGCGAGATCGTCACCGCGCGGTACCGGTTGAGGATGAACTCGGTGTTCTCGAAGGTTTCCCAGGACGCCTCGGCGATGACGGCGATCACCGCGCGCAGACCCATCGGCAGCCCCCGCGCCAACCGCCACAAAATCCAGTAGAACCCGAACCCGTGGATGATGTGCGAGAAGGTATACCAGTCCGAGATGTGCTGTGAGTTCTCAGGACTCGAGACAAGGCCGTGCCAGAGCTTCACGTACCCGCACTCGCACCAGGGCACCCGGCCCATCCCGAGCAGGATGAGCGCGAGAGCCGCGATGAGTCCGGTCCCGATAAGCAGGTATGTCCGGAACGAACCCCGCAGCGCAGGCAATAGAAACGGCATGCTCCAACCCCCCGACCCACCACCGCCCGGAGGACGACCTCCAGCCCTCCCACGGTAGGCTCACGCTACGGGGCGAATGAAGAGCCTGTCAAGGCGAAAACCGGTCCCCATCTGTGGTTGGCGAGGAGACTTGCGGGGATCTGCCCTCCATACGAGAGGACGGGGTGGACAGGTTGGCTCCGGTGGGCTAGCCTGAATCGGTAGACCCCGATCCGGGGCGTTTCCGGCCGTCGCCGGCGTTTCACCCCTCTGACGAAGGGTAGCGCCCGTGCAGCAGACGCTTCGTCTTCCCATCGGCCTCCTGGACGAGCACCCGCACTGGTCCGACCGGTTGATCACCGAGCTCCGGCGGCGCGATCTTCCCTTCGAGAAAATCGATGTCAGTAATCATGCCTTCTCCCCGGCCGACCGGGGGGCCCGGTTTTCCGTCCTCGTCAACCGGGTGAGCCCGTCCGCCCACACCCGAGGACATGCCAGCAGCCTGTTCTACGCCCACCAGGTGCTCACCTACTTCGAAGAGATTGGGACGCCCATTATCAACCCGGCAGCCTCCTACCGGTACGAGGCCTCGAAGGCCGCGCAGGCGTTGCTCATGGAGCGCCTCGGTCTCCCGTACCCGCGATGTGCGGTCCTGAACCAGCCCGGGCGGGTCCTCGATCTGCTCCCAGCGTTCCGGTTCCCGGTGGTTCTCAAGCCGAACGTCGGAGGGAGTGGGGCCGGGATCATCCGGTTCGACCGGCCCGAGGCACTCGAGGAGGCGGTAAAGCACAACGCCCTCGCCCTGGGGCCGGACGGGACCGCCCTCCTCCAGGAGTACCTGGAGAGCGAAGACGGGAGCATCGTCCGGGTCGAGGTGCTGGGGGGCGAGTTCCTCTACGCGATCCGGATCACCACGGACCCGATGGCCGGATTCAACCTCTGCCCGGCCGATCTCTGCCAGGTGGAGGCCGCGGCGCCGGCCGCCGCGGGGGCATGTCCCGCAGAGATCAGCCCCGCGCTGGCCCGACGGGTGGAGAGGTTCGATCCGCCGGCTTCGGTCATCTCGGACGTGCTGCGGCTTACCCGGGAGGCGCAGATCGACGTCGGGGGCGTGGAGTACCTGCGCTACAAGGGGGACGGGCAGATCTACTACTATGATATGAACGCCCTGTCCAACTTCGTGGCCGACGCGCCTCTGCTCCTCGGCTTCGATCCGACCCGCCGGTTCGCCGACTTCATCGTGGCGGTGGCGACCGGGGCGGTCGAGCCGGTGAGCCGCTCGGCCGGCCGGCAGGGGGTGCCCCCCCACCGGTAGGCGGGCGACCCACTCTGTCGGGGGGATGGCGTGCCCCGGGGCGGCCAGATGGCGCCCTGGGGATTTTTTTCGCCGGGGTTCGGGGACCCGCAGAGATGCTCTTGACTTCCCCCGGGGGGGTATGCTAATCATCAGCCCCGTTGTCATGGAGGGTTAGCTATCAGACAGCAGAGACCACTTGAAGTTTGCCGCGCCGGAGGCCTCCTCCTCGGAGCTCTGGCGCTTCTCCTTGTTCCGAGTGGGCAAACCCTTGCGGCCTCCGTGGAAGTGCTGTACGGAGACCGCTGGAAGGCGATCCCGACTGAGGTCCTCCGGGGCAAGGAGTACGTGCCTCTCGACGAGGTGGCGGCCGTCACGGAGGGGAGCATCCAGCGGGCGAACGGTCGGTTCCTGCTGCGCCTCGCGAAGGGGGTCCTGGGCCTGACGGAGAACGTCTCCCGCGTCCAGGTGGGCAACCGGGAGGTCGGCCTGGCTGCGCCACCCGTCCTCCGGGCGGGGCAGCTCTGGGTCCCGCTGGAGGTGCTGACCATTGCGATGGGGGAGCGGTACGGAGAGGAACGGGTCTTCTGGGACGATGTCCGGCGCATCCTCTGGGTGGGGAGCACCGAGCACACGCTCCGGCTGGTGCGCCACCGGACCTATCCTGAGTACACGCGGATCGTCTGGGAGACCGCCCGTCCCCTGGAGTTCGTCCTGCGGGAGGATGAGACGAGGACCCTCACCCTGGAAGTGACGGGGGGAATCCTCCCGCCGGCCCTCCTGCGCCCCCTGCCCATCCACGACGGCTTGGTCCGGGGCGTGGAGGCGAGCCAGGCGGAGGGGGTGGCCCGCTTCGTGGTCCAGACGGAGCCGGGCCGCGGCTTCACGCGGGCCTTCGCCCTGAAGAACCCGGACCGGATCGTCCTCGACCTGTACCGGGGAAAGGCGGTGCCGAGCGGCCCGGCGGCGGGGCCGCCGCCCACGGCCGCCGCCCCTTCGGTCCCGGCCGCGCCCCTCCCCACCGCTCCGCCCGGCACTGGTCCTCCCCCTCCCGCGGCCCCCTCCCCCGCAGGGATCCGGACCATCGTGATTGACCCTGGCCACGGCGGCCGGGACCCGGGGGCAATCGGCTCCGGGGGCCTCAGGGAGAAGGACGTCGTCCTCGACATCGCCCTGCGGCTGGAGAAGCTGATCAAGAGCCGCCTGGGCCTCGCGGTCATCCTCACCCGTCGGGAGGACGTCTTCATTTCCCTGGAGGAGCGGACGGCCATCGCCAACCGTGCGAAGGCCGATTTCTTTCTGAGTATCCACGTGAACGCTGCCCCGAAGAGCCGGGCCATCGGCTTCGAGACCTACTTCCTGAGTAAGGAGCCCTCCGATAGCGATGCGCGAGCCTCTGCGATCCGGGAGAACGTGCCGCTGACCGAAGAGGGCCTGGCCGGGAAGGGGCAGGACTCGGTGAAGGCCATCCTCTGGGACATGGCCTACGCGCTCTACACCCGGGAATCCGCGGCGCTGGCGGGCATGATGCTGGAAGAGCTGGACAAGATCCTCAACGTGAACAACCGGGGCGTGAAGTCCGGTCCCTTCTTCGTCCTCATGGGGGCGGCCATGCCCTCCGCGTTGGTGGAGGTGGCTTTCATCAGCAACGCCCAGGAGGAACGGAAGCTCCAGGGGGAGTCCTACAGGCAGCGCGTGGCCGAGGCTCTCCTGCAGGGCATCGTGAAGTTCCGCACCCGCTACGAGAAGCGGCTGGGCATCGGCCCGGCTGCCCCGGCAGGCTAGGACCCCCATGGATCTCCGCCGCTGGCTTCCCGCCGCAGCCGTGGCCGCTGGCGGCCTGCTCCTCATCGGCCTGGGGATCCTCCTGGGGCGCGTGACCGTCCCCTCCGACATTCCTCGCGAGCCTCTCCCTCCTCCCGTTGCCATCCCGGCGCCGGCCACCCCCGGGGAGGCCGGCCGGAAGGTCCGGCTCTTCTTCGCCGATGCCGAGACGACGGCCCTGCGGGAAGAGTCGCGGCAGCTCCCGGAGGGGGTGACCGCCGTGGAAGACGCGAGGCGCCTCTTGGATGAGCTCATCCGGGGGCCCGGCGGGACGCTGGCCCCCACCATCCCGGAGGGGGCGCGGGTCCGCCAGGTGTACATCGATGGGGAGGGGACCGCTTACGTGGACTTCACGCGGGAGTTCCAGGCGAATCATCCCGGGGGAACGGCGGGGGAACTCTTGACAATCTACTCCATCGTCGATACCCTCGCCTCTAATCTCGAGCAGGTCAAGCGCGTGCAGCTCCTCGTGGAGGGGGCAGAGATCACCACGCTCGCCGGGCACATCGATGCCCGCCGCCCCTTCGTCCCCCGTTACACCTTCGAGTCCGCCCGCTGAGACCCGGGAGGGATGTGTGCGGCTCGACGGCCGCAAGCCGAACGAGATGCGCCCGGTGAAGATCACCCGGGGCGTCCTGAAGTACGCGGAAGGGTCGACCCTCATCGAGGTCGGGGAGACCCGCGTCCTCTGCAGCGCCTCGGTGGAGGATCGCGTGCCCCAGTTCCTCCGGGAGACGGGGCAAGGCTGGGTCACCGCCGAGTACGGCATGCTCCCCCGGGCCACGCAGAGCCGGACCCCGCGGGAGAGCACGGCGGGGCGGCCCAGCGGCCGGACCCAGGAGATCCAGCGCCTCATCGGCCGCTCCCTTCGGGCCGTCACGGATCTCGCCGGCCTCGGCGAGCGGACGCTCTGGGTCGACTGTGATGTCCTGCAGGCGGACGGGGGGACCCGGACCGCGGCGATCACGGGAGCCTTTGTGGCCCTGGCCGACGCGCTGCACCACCTGCGGGAGGAGGGGGCCGTGACCCGATCCCTCCTGAAGGACTTCGTCGGCGCCGTGAGCGTCGGCCTGGTGGAGGGGGAGGTCCTCCTGGATCTGTCCTACGCCGAGGACTCCATCGCCCAGGTGGACATGAACGTGGTGCTGACCGGAGCGGGGAAGTTCGTGGAGGTCCAGGGGACGGCCGAGGAGACGCCGTTCGATCGGGCCGTCCTGGATCAGATGCTGGCCCTGGCCGGCGCGGGTATCCGGGAGCTGATCCTGCTGCAGCAAAAGTTGGTCGGGGACCGGTTGCCTGGCCGGATGCCGCTTGACAAGAGGCAGGCTGGTTCCTAGAATGGTGCTCGTTCTCGCGACCGCGAACAGGCATAAAATTCGCGAGTTAGAGACACTCCTGGGGGATCTGCCCTTCCAGTTGTGTCCCCTGCCGGCCGCGGCGTCAGATCCCCCACTGCCCGAGCCCGGCCCGACGCTTGCAGCAAATGCCGAGGCTAAGGCGCTGGCGGCGGCCGCCCGCACCGGCTACCTGGCGCTGGCCGATGATTCGGGGTTGGAGGTGGATCCCCTCGGGGGAGAGCCGGGGCTGCGGTCCTCCCGGTTTCTCGGAGAGGGAGCCACGGACGCCGAACGGACGGGCGCGATCCTGGCGGCCCTCCGGACCTACCCGTGGCACGGGCGGACGGCCCGCTTCCGCTGCGCCGTCGCGGTGGCGGATGCGACCGGTCGGGTGCTGTGCCGGAGCGAGGGGGTCCTGGAGGGGGTCATCGCCTTCGAGGCGCGCGGGACGGGCGGGTTCGGGTACGACCCCATCTTCTTCGTGCCGGAGCTCTCCCAGACCCTGGCGGAGGCGGGCCCAGCCGTGAAGAACCGGATCAGCCACCGGGCACAGGCCCTGCTGGCCTGCCGCCCCATCCTGGCAGCGCTGGCGGCCGGGTCGGCGACGGAGGCCCTCCCCCGGTAGGAGCTGGCCGAGTCGGGGTGTGGCGCAGCCTGGCAGCGCACCTGCCTTGGGCGCAGGGGGTCAGCGGTTCAAATCCGCTCACCCCGACCAGGATCGGGGACCGGCGGGGGCAGGTCCCGCGTAGGAACGGAACGCGCGCCTGTAGCTCAGCCCGGACAGAGCAACGGCCTCCGGAGCCGTGTGTCAGAGGTTCAAATCCTCTCAGGCGCACCACGGGTGCTCTCCCGGGAGATCCCGGGGAGAGAAGAGAATGGTCCGAGCGGGCCGCCCCGGGGCTGCGGCCCCTCAGCCGGCCGTCATGGTGAGCGTAGCTCAACTGGTCAGAGCACTGGACTGTGGCTCCAGGGGTTGAGGGTTCGAGTCCCTCCGTTCACCCCACCGAAGAGGTCGGGCTCGCCACAGGGCCGGACATAAAGGAGTCGGGGGCCGGGAAGGCGCGGGAGGGCGGGCCGGGTGCTGGCCTCCCCATGGGGGCGCCGGGGACCGGCCCGAAGTGGCGGGCGAGGGGCGAGGGGCTTACGTGACGGCGCGAGAGCGGACGTAATCCCCTCGTGTTATTTTCGGGGGCCGGGGACCCCGGCTTCCGGGAGGGTGGCCATGGAACCGGCAGCGGGGCGGGCGCGAAAGGGCCTGTCGCTGCAGGATAAGCTGAAGATCGGCTTCGGCCTTCTGCTGCTCCTTGCCCTCGCCAACGGCGTTTTCAGTTTCACCCAGATCCGCAGCATCTTCCAGCGGACCGACTACCTGGCCCGCAATGTGGTCCTGAAGCAGACCGCGGTGCAGCGGCTCCAGGCGGCCGCGAAGGCCTACGGAGCCGCGGTCACGGGCATCCGGGGGGGGCGGGAGGAGGTGGCCGAGCAGCGGGTCAAAGCGGCTCAGGAGGACCTGGACACGACGTTGGAGGAGCTCCGGGCCCTCACGGGGAGCCCCGAGGAGGGGCGGCTGGTGGCCGAGCTAACCGCCACGGCTGACGAGCTGCGCGCCTTGGGTTCGGAGGTCGTGCAGCTCCGCTTCCAGGAGGGGGAGACGTCCCGCGGCTACCAGACCCGGCTGGTGGATCTCACCCTGTTCATCGGGGAGAATATCCAGCGCCGGCTCAAGCCGGTCCTGGGGGATCCCCACCGGTATGAGCCCAACTTCCTGGAGCGGCTCCGAGCCCTGTTCTCCGGCCAGCAGGTCACCTCGGCCGACCTGACCCGCTACCAGTCCGCCTTCGAGATGCAGATGGCCCTGGCCGATATGGGCGCCGCGATGACCGCCTATCTGGCCCGACCCGAGCCGGCCTTCCAGGCCAAGTTCGGGGTGGCGGAGTCGGCCTTCGAGAAGGGCTTGGGCACCTACCGGGGGGGGACAGGCGGCCCGGAGGAGCAGATCATCGCCGGGCGGATCCAGCAGCGCTTCCGGGGACTGCGGGGCGCCCGGGAGCGGCTCCTCTTCCTCCAGCGGGAGCAGGAGGGTCGCCTGAACAGCTTCCGGGTGACCCTGAGCACCCTGACCGGACTCCTCGATCGCGTTCTGCCGGATACCATCGCCGCGGAGGTGCTGGGGGAGCTGGGGACGGTGAACCGGCGAGTCCAGGGCGTCTTGAACCTCGCCTTCCTCCTCCTGGGCGCGAGCCTCCTCATCGCCATGGCGGCCGGGATCGTCATCTACCGCAGCATCAGTAACCCGATCCGGGACCTCCTGGCGGCCACCAAGACGGTGGCGTCGGGGATCTTCCGCCGAATCCCGGTGGCCGGCGAGGATGAGGTGGGACAGCTCACCAAGGCCTTCAACGCCATGACCAACTCGCTGCGCCAGCGGGACATCCACCTCCGCGTCCAGCAGCTGCAGCTCCGGCGGGCCAACGTGCAGCTGGCCGAGGCCAATCTCCACAAGTCCGAGTTCCTCGCCAATATGTCCCACGAGCTCCGGACCCCCCTGCACGCCATCATGGGCTTCGCGGAGATGCTGCAGGAGCCGGCTTCCGGGTTCCTCACGACGGATCAGCGGGCGTACCTCGAGAACATCGCGATCAGCGGCCGGCACCTCCTGAGCCTCATCAATGAGGTGCTCGACCTCGCCAAGGTGGAATCCGGGCGGATCGAGCTGTACCCGGAGGCCTTCCCGATCGCCGATGCCCTGGAGGGCCTGCGGACCCTGGTGCGATCGCTGGCGGGCAAGAAGAACATCGGGATCCAGTTCCAGGTGGGGTCTGATCTGAGCACCTGCATCGCCGACCCCGGCCGCTTCAAGCAGATCATGTACAACCTCCTCTCCAACGCCATCAAGTTCACCCCGGCGGGGGGCGAGATTCGGGTTGCGGTGAGCTGGGCCAGCGAGGTCCGTCCGAGGGACTGCCTGGAGGTGGCGGTCACCGATACCGGGATCGGGATCCGGCGGGAGGACCAGGACCGGATCTTCGAAGAGTTCGTCCAGATCGACGGCAGCGGCCCGGCCGAGGGGACCGGTCTGGGCCTGGCCCTCACCCGGAAGTTCGTCGAGCTCCACGGCGGCCGGATCTGGGTGGAGAGCGAGGTCGGGCGGGGGAGCACCTTCCTCTTCCGCATCCCCCAGCCGCCTCGGCTCCTGACAGCGCCCTCGGCCGCGTTGCCGATCCCGGGCGCGGATGCGTCCCCTGCCCAGGCGCTCCCGCCGGCCGACCTGCAGGAGGGGGGTGCCCTGGTGCTGGGCGAGGAGGGAGCGGTCACCGCAGGCCTCCGGTCCGCGCTGCTCGCCGGGGGGTTCGACACGGCGCTGCTCGCCCCGCCGGCTGAGCTGGCCGATTTCGGACGTGAGGTGGGCCCGAGCCTCCTTGCCTGTCCCCCGTCGGTCTTCCGCTCGGACGGCCGACTGATCATGGCCGAACTCCGGAGCACGGCGGCGCTCCAGGAGGTCCCCCTCCTCATCCTCGAGGCCAATGGGGACGCGGCCGCCGCCAACCTCCGCACGGCTCTGGCCCTGCTGGGCGTCTTGCGCGGTCTGCCCGTGAGTGGCAACCCCCTCCGGCTCCTGGTCGCGGCCGATGATCCCGGCTTCGCCCAGGCGGTCCGGGCCTCCCTCTCCGGAGGCGCACACCTGGTGGTCGAGGCAGAGGAGGCGGACCTCGCGGCCGCGGCAGCTCGGGAGCGCCCCGACCTCCTGGTGGCGGACGTCACGGCGTCCGCCCTGGTGCTCCGCCTGGTCCAGCGCCTGGCGGGGGACACCCGGACCCAGGCCCTCCCCGTGCTCGTTCTCCCCCCGCTCTCCCTCTCCTCCGTGGGACCGCCGGCCGCGACCGGAGGCCCCGCGCTGGCCCTCCCGCCCACCAGGCGGTAGGTGATGAGCCCCACCCGCGTCCTCGTGGTGGAGGACAATCCGTTGCACCGCCGCCTCGCGGTCAATGCCCTGCGGGCCGTGGGGTACGAGGTCGTGGAGGCGGAGGGAGCTCTTCAGGCTCGGGTCTGGTTGGAGAAGAGCACTCCGGCTCTCATCATCCTGGACATCAGCCTCCCCGGCACCGATGGGGTCGCCCTCTGCAGAGAGCTGCGCGCAGACCGCCGGACTCGTGCGGTGCCGATCGTCGCGACGACCGCCCTGGCCATGAAGAGAGACCGCGAGCGGATCCTCCAGGCCGGCTTCGATGCCTACCTGGCCAAACCCTTCGCGCCCCGGGCCCTCCGGCAGGTGGTCGTGGACCTCCTGCGGGAGCGAGCCAACCCGACGGAGGCATCCCGTGGATAGGCCCGAGCCGGCCGGCCGCATCCTGGTGGTGGACGATAACCTGCAGGCCCGGGAGCTGCTCCGCGCGGCCCTGACAGCGGAGGGCTACGCCGTGACGCTGGCGGAGGGGGGGGAGGAGGCGCTGGCCAAGGTGGCTGAGGAGGTGCCGGAGCTGATCCTCCTGGACATCAACATGCCCGGGCTGAACGGCTATGAAGTCTGCGGCCGCTTGAAGGGGACCGAGGCCACCCGCCTCATCCCGATCATTTTCCTGACCTCCATGAGCGACCTGGAGGACAAGCTCCGGGGGATCGAGGTCGGGGCCGACGACTTCCTCACCAAGCCCTTCCGGAAGGTGGAGCTGCTCGCCCGGGTCAAGTCCCTGCTCCGGGTCAAGCGCCTGAACGACCGGCTCGAGAACGCCGAGAACGTCCTCTTTGCCCTGGCCAACGCCATCGAGGCAAAGGATCCCTACACGGAAGGACACATCTTCCGCGTCGCCACGCTGGCCCTCAAGCTCGGCCGGCGGCTCGGCCTCTCCGCGGAACACCAGGAGTCCCTCTGGAAGGGGGGGATCCTCCACGACATCGGGAAAATCGGCGTCCCCGACGCGATTCTGAACAAGGCCGGCCGCCTGAACCCGGAAGAGGTGGCCCAGATGCAGATCCACGCGGTCGTGGGAGAGCGCATCTGCCAGCCGCTCCGGTCCATCCGGTACCTCCTCCCCGTCATCCGGCATCACCACGAGAAGTTCAACGGGACCGGCTACCCCGATGGCCTCCGAGGGGAGGCGATCCCCATCACCGCCCGGATCGTCGGCATCGTGGACATGTACGACGCCCTCATCACCGACCGCCCCTATCGGCCCCGCCTCACCCGGGAGGAAGCCTTCGGGATCCTGCAGTCCGGAGCTGCTGACGGCACCCTGGATGCGGAGCTCGTGGGATCGTTCATCAGCATGATCCAGGAGGAGGAGGGGCTGGCGCCGGCCGGCGGGGCTGCCGCGCGGGCCGGCGGGGCTACCCCATGAGGGGCCGGTACGCCGACAAAACCGTCCTCCTGGTGGAGGAGACCCGCTTCTTCCGGGAGACCGTGGAGGAGGCGCTCAACCAGGCCGGCTTCCGGGTGCTCACCGCGACGACCGGCCCCGCCGGCCGCGCCCTCCTGGAGGCGGAGGGGCACCGGGTGGATCTCCTGGTGCTCGACCTGCACCTGAGTCCCGTGGATGGGTTCGATCTGCTCGAGCACCTCCGGCACCTCAAGTCCCCCCACCATCCCCCCATTCTCGCCATGCTCCTGGGCCTGGAGATCGAGGAGGCCATCCAGCAGCTCCGCGGGCTGGAGGCGGTCGGGGTGCAGGACAAGCGGGCGGCCTTTGCGCAGATCGTGTACCGGGTGGGGGGGTTGGTAAACCCCCGGGGAGTAACGGAGCGGGCCACGGTCCGCGTCCCCCTGGGGGTCCCGGTGAACTACACGGTGGGCCGCTGGCAGTCGCAGGGGATCATCTTCAATCTGAGCAAGACCGGCATGTTCCTCAGCACCGACCTGCCGGTCGAGGCCGGCCATCGGTTGCAGCTCCAGTTCATCCTGCCGGGCGTCCCCCGCCTCTTCGAGCTCTCCGGGGCCATCGTCTGGACCGCCGGCAGCTCCGGCGGCATGACCCCGAGCGGGATGGGGGTGCGGTTCCACGACGTGGACGGGGCGACCGAGGCCCAGCTTGCGGCCTTCGTCAAGCTGGAGGTCCAGCGACTGATGCCGCCCTCCCTCCCCCGCCAGCCCCTCCCCGAGGGGCGCCCCTCGGGCTCCGGCGATTCTCCTCGAGGGAGTTGACAGCCGGCAGCGTTTCGGCCTAGCATCCCCCAGCCCCGTACCCGTTGAGATTCCGGGTTGATTCCGACACGTCATCCTGTTCCTCGAATTCCTCGAACGCCCCTCCCATTGGCCGGGCGGCCGTGCCCTGGGGGGGGGTTGCGGTCGTTCCCGGGGCACCCCTTCCCACGCTGGAGAGATCGCTGGAGTCTTCGTGAGAGGTCCCGGGAAAGGTGCGGGGAGCGCCGCGGGGGCGGCGTGAATCCGGGCCGTTGACAGGGAGGGGGCGGGTCGGATAGCGTCGGACCCAACTGAGGCACGCGGGATCTGCGGCGGAGGAGCTGAGGGAAGGAGCGGGCCATGGAGCGGCAGCGGAAGGCCCAGCTGGCAGCGGCGCTCGGGGCCATCGTGGGGCAGGAGGGAGTCATCACGGAGGAGGATGAGCTCCGGGTCTACGAGTGCGACGGGCTCACCATCTTCAAGGCCCTCCCGGAGCTGGTCGTCCTTCCCCGGACCCGAGAACAGGTGGAGGCGGTCGTCCGGCTCTGCCACCGGGAGCGGGTCCCCTTCGTGGCGCGGGGGGCCGGCACGGGGCTTTCCGGGGGTGCCCTCGCGCTCGAGGGTGGGGTCCTGATCGGCCTGAACCGCATGAGCCACATCCTGGAGGTGGACGTTCCCAACCAGCGAGCCGTCGTGCAGCCCGGCATGGTGAACGTCTGGCTCACGAACAAGATCGCCGGGGACAACTTCTACTACGCCCCGGACCCGGCCAGTCAGACCGCCTGCAGCATTGGGGGGAACGTGGCGGAGAACTCCGGGGGCGTTCATACCCCGAAGTATGGAGTCACGACCAACCACGTGCTGGGGCTGGAGGTCGTCCTGCCGGACGGCGAGGTGGTCGAGTTCGGCGGCAAGGCGCTGGACCCGCCCGGCTACGACCTGACCGGGGTCTTCGTCGGCTCCGAGGGAACCTTCGGCATCTGCACGAAGATCATCGTGCGCATCCTGCGGAAGCCGGAGGCCACCAAGACCCTGATGGGCGTCTTCGAGGCCATCGACGACGCCAGCAGCACGGTGTCGGGGATCGTGGCGGCCGGCATCCTGCCCGCCTGTGTCGAGATGATGGACAATCTCAGCATCCAGGCGGTGGAGAAGGGGACTCGGGCCGGGTACCCCACCGACGCTGGCTCGGTCCTGCTGGTGGAGTTGGACGGGCCGCGGGCGGAGGTGGAGGCGCTGGTGGAGCCGGTGAGGAAGGTGATGCGGCAGAACAGGGTCCGGGAGATCCGGATCGCGAAGGACGACGCGGAGCGGCTCCTGCTCTGGAAGGGGCGCAAGGCGGCCTTCGCCGCCATGGGGCACATCAGCCCCGACTACTACGTCCAGGACGCCGTCATCCCCCGGACCAAGCTCCCGCAGATCCTCCATGAGATCGGGGTCTTCAGCCAGGAGTACGGCCTCCGGGTGGCGAACGTCTTCCACGCTGGGGATGGGAACCTCCACCCCCTCATCCTCTACGATGGCCGCAACGAAGGGGAGCTGCACAAGGCGGAAGAGATGGGCGCGAAGATCATGCGGCGCTGCATCGAGATGGGCGGGAGCATCACCGGGGAGCACGGGGTGGGGCGGGAGAAGCGGGACTACATGCCCCTCATGTACACCGAGGCCGACCTGGAGGCCATGCTGAAGGTCAAGCGGGCCTTCAACCCCGACGGCCTCCTGAACCCCGGGAAGATCTTCCCCACCTCCAAGAGCTGCGTCGAGGTCGGCGCCGCGGGTCGGGACGGGATCCGCTACCGGCCCCACCGGCTCGAAATGATGGGCATCGCGCAGCGGTTCTAACAGACACGAGATGAGTCGTGTGGCCCAGCGTCCGGGTGGAGCCGGCTGCCGCCCGCCGGCCCCCTAGCGGAGGGGGGACCCCTCGGCGCTGGGCCGAGGGGGGGAACCACGGGAGGGTTCCCCAGGGGGGTCGGGGGCCGGGGCGGCGCCGGCGTCAGGACCCGGACGCTGCCACGCTGATTCTGGCGTTTGTTACGGGCAGGGGGGGCACGGGAGGGGGAGCTATGGGGGATCCGGCGGGTCTGGCGAGACGCGCCCAGGAGATCGTGGGGGCCGAGCACGTGCGGACCGGCCCGGCGGCGGCCCCCTTCGCGGTGGATGGGCTCACCCCCGCTGTCGTGGCATCCCCCGGCAGCGAGGAGGAGGTGAGCCGGCTGCTGGCCGCGGCCCACGAGCTGGAGGCGGCAGTGGCGCCGTGGGGCGGCGGGACGAAGATGGGGCTCGGCGCCCCGCCGCGCCGGCTGGACCTGGCACTTTCCCTCGCCCGCCTGAACCGGGCGGTGGAGTACGAGCCGGCCGATATGACGGCGAGCTTCCAGGCCGGGATGACCCTGGCCGCGGTCCAGGCGCACCTGGGGGAGAAGGGGCAGTTCGTCGCCCTGGACCCCCCCCTCGCCAACCAGGCCACATTGGGGGGGATCCTGGCCGCCAACGCCAGCGGCCCCCGCCGCCTCCGGTACGGCACCGCCCGGGACCTGGTGATCGCCGTTCGGATCGTCCACGCCGACGGGACCGTGACGAAGGGCGGGGCCAAGGTGGTGAAGAACGTCACCGGCTACGACATGAACAAGCTCTACATCGGGTCCCTCGGAACCCTGGGGGTCCTGACGGAAGTCACCTTCCGCCTCTACCCCCTTCCGGCGGCGGAAGAGACCCAGCTGTGCGCCTTCCGGACCCCCGAGGCCGCGGGGGCGGCCGTCGCCGAGATCCTGGGGTCGCCTCTGGTGCCCCATGCGGTGGAGCTCCTGAGCGGCGGCGCCGCGGAGGTGGCAGCGCGGGCGGCGGGGGTCCCCTGGGCAGCCGGCCAGGTGGGGCTCGGCGTCATGATCGGCAGCGTGCCAGAGGCGGTCCGGGCGCAGCTCCACGACGTGGCCAGGTTTTGCCGAGGGGCAGGGAGCACCGCCGATCACTCGCTCACCAGCGCGGCTCATACCGCCTGCTGGGACGCGATCCGGGAGTTTCCGGGTCGCGGTGCCGCCCGGTCGCTGGTCCTGAAGGGAAGCGTGCCCCTGACCCGGGTCCCGGAACTGATGAGCCGGGGCGAGGGGTTGGCAGGGCAGCGGCACCTCGCCTGCCAGGCGGTGGCCGAGGCCGGCTCGGGAATCGTCCGGTTCTCCGTGGATGGGGCCGCCGCTCCGGCGGAGCGCGTCGCCGACTACGTGGAGACCGTCCGGGGCGTGGCGTCCGAGCTCGGGGGGCACCTGGTAGTGCTGGAAGCCCCCCTCCCGGTGAAGCAGCGGGTGGACGTGTGGGGACCGGTGGGAAAGGCCCTGCGCCTCATGCAGGGACTCAAGGCGCAGTTCGACCCGAAGGGGATCCTCAACCCGGGTCGCTTCGTAGGGGGAATCTGACATGGCTACCGCGGGGCCGGCCCCGACCGGGCGGAAATCGGCCTTCGACCTGCACGACTCGCCCGAGGTCGAGAAGTATCTGGACTGCGTGCACTGCGGCTTCTGCATGCCGACGTGCCCGACCTACCTGGTGTTGGGGACCGAGATGGACAACCCCCGGGGGCGGATCTACCTCATCCGGGCCGCCTCGGAGGGGCAGATCGGTCTCACGCCGAACTTCGTGAAGCACATGTACACCTGTCTCCTCTGCC
>DASYVA010000096.1 GCA_036000645.1 Candidatus Methylomirabilis sp. | reverse complement strand
CCCGCCCTCCACCTGGCATGCCGCTCGCAAGCCCCCTTGCCCATTGACTCCGCTGCCCGAAAGTCGGTCGAAACGCCCGAGCGAGGCGGAAGGATGGGAAGCTTGCCGTGGCGCCCCTGGCCCCCCGTAAAGGGGGAGCGGCTCCCGGACCGCCCGGGGGTCCTGGTCCTCGCCGATCGGGCCCAACGGATTCTGTACATTTCCGCCACGGAAAATCTCCGGGCCACCCTGGAGCCCGGGGGCAAGGCCGTGAAGGGCTCCATCCTCCGAGACCAGCGGCTGCCCCGGGGCGTCCGGGAGGCGGCGGCCTTCCTCCACTGGGAGGAGACAGCCGATCCGGATGCCCGCCGGGCCACCCTGGTCGAAGCGCACGCGGCTGCCAGCGGGGGCGCGTACCCTCCCTTCAATCGGCGCCACCGCCGCTATCCGGCGCGCCATCCCGCCTCCTGCGGCATCCCAAACGGCACCTCGGTCCGCCAGATTGAGGGGGAGAGCTTGGACCTCAGCGAGGGAGGGCTGGGAGTCCTCCTGAAAGCCCCCATCCCACCCCAGACCCCCGTCACCGTCCAGATCCACACCCCCACCGGCCCCCTGGAGGCTCTCGGCCTCGTCCTGTGGGCTGCCCCCGACGGGGATCGGACCCGCCTCGGCATTGAGATCTACACCCCGCTCGGCCTCGGTGGGCGCCTCCGCTGGTCGCGACACCTGGAACGTCTCGCCGTCTCCGCCTGATCCTCTCCAGAGGGGCCCGCTCCCGTTGCTGCAGCCTGCCCGGTGTGGTAGAGTGGCCGTGCTTTTTCCGCGCGGAGGCAGCCCCGTGGGTTCGGCGACGGACGCCCGCTTCATGCAGCTCGCTTTGGAGGAGGCTCGGCGGGCGGCTGCGGCCGGCGAGGTCCCCGTCGGCGCCGTCGTCGTCCTCGAGGGGGAGATCCTGGGGCGGGCCCATAACGCCTCGATCGGTCTGACGGATCCGACCGCCCACGCGGAGGTCCTGGCCCTTCGGGGCGCCGCGGCCAAGATCGGGAACTATCGGCTTCCGGGAGCTGCCCTCTACGTGACCGTCGAGCCTTGCGCCATGTGCGCCGGAGCGCTGCTGCACGCCCGGGTCGCCCGGCTCATCTACGGTGCGCCGGACCCCAAGGCGGGAGCCGTCCGTTCGGTCCTCCGCCTCCTCGAGACGCCGGGCCTCACCCACCGGGTCACGGTCACGACCGGGATCCGGGCGGAGGAGTGCAGCGCCCTCCTCCGGGATTTTTTCCAGGCGCGCCGGGCCGCCGCCGGGTAGAATAGGACCCGGAGGGGTGGCCGAGCGGCCGAAGGCGATCGACTCGAAATCGATTAGGGGGGCTCAAACCTCCCTCGGGGGTTCAAATCCCTCCCCCTCCGCCACCGGACAGGCCCGCCCCGGCCCCGGTGGAGGGCTGCCGACCCGTTCAGCAAGTGCGGAGAGGTGTCCGAGCGGCCGAAGGAGCACGCCTGGAGAGCGTGTATGGGGGTAACCCCATCCCGGGTTCGAATCCCGGCCTCTCCGCCATCGCCCGCGGCCAGGCGCTGACCCGAGGAGGGTTGCATGGCGCTCTCGCTGGAAGAGCTCAGAATGCTGTACGCCTTCAATACCTGGGCGCGGAAGCGGATGCTGGATGCCGTCGCCCAGCTCGACGAGGGGGCGTATCGGAAGGACCTCGGGAACAGCTTCGGCTCGGTGCACGGGACGGTGGTCCACATCCTCGGCGCCGAGGAGGTCTGGCTGAAGCGCTGGCACGGGACGTCGCCGACGGCCCTGGCCTCCCCCGACGCCTTCGCCTCCTTCGCCGAGGTGCGGCGGCGCTGGGACGCGCTGGAAGCCGAATACCAGCGGTTCCTGGGGTCGCTGATGGAGAAGGATGTCCGCCGCGTGTTCCACTACCGGGACCTCCGGGGGAATGCCTACTCCACCCCCCTCTGGCAGGCGATGCAGCACGTGGTGAACCACTCGACCTACCACCGGGGCCAGGTCACGACCCTGCTCCGGCAGCTCGGGGCAAAGCCGGTGGCGACCGATTTGATTGCTTTCTACCGGCAGCAGGCGGGGCAGGAGAGGCCGGCCTGAGCCGATGCCGTTGGCCGTGCTAGACGGGGAGGTAGCGGTGCCCTGTACCCGCAATCCGCTATAGCGGGGTCGAATTCCTGCCCGAGGTCGCCCGTCGCGCGGTCCGGGTCGTCGGGCCGGGGCGTTGAGGGCCGGGTCCCGCGCAGGGCGGGCCCACCAACCCCGCCAGGTCCGGAAGGAAGCAACGGTACGTGGCCCCCCGCCGGTGCCGCGGGGACGCTCGGCCGGAGCTACCGACCCGCCGGGCCGCCCGCGTGACCCGATCGACGGCAGGTGCACGGCCAGCCTTCATTCATTACTGATGTCTTACCAAGTCCTTGCCCGTCGCTGGCGGCCCCAGACCTTTGACCAGGTCGTGGGACAGGAGCCGGTCACCCGGACGCTCCGCAACGCGCTCCGCGCCGGGCGCCTGGCGCACGCCCTTCTCTTTGCCGGCCCGCGGGGCGTGGGGAAGACGACGACGGCCCGCCTCGTGGCCAAGGCGCTCAACTGCGAGAAGAGCCCGGGCCCCGACCCCTGCAACACCTGCTCCGCCTGCCAGGAGATCGCCCTCGGCACCTCGGTGGACTGCATCGAGATTGACGCCGCCACCCACACGGGCGTGGATCACGTCCGCGGGCTCCAGGAGCAGCTCGCCTACCACCCGATCCGGGGCAAGTCCAAGGTCTACATCGTGGACGAGGTCCATATGCTCTCCACGGGCGCGTTCAACGCGCTCTTGAAGACGCTGGAGGAGCCGCCGCCGAAGGTCCTCTTCATTCTGGCCACGACCGAGCCTCACAAGGTGCCGGCCACCATCCACTCCCGCTGCCAGCGCCACGACTTCCGCAAGATCGGGCCCGACCAGATCCGCGAGCGCCTGGAGGAAATCGCCCGGGCGGAGGGGGTTCGGCCGGACGAGAACGCCCTCGCGCTCCTCGCCCGGGCGGCGGATGGGAGCCTGCGGGACGGACAGAGCCTGCTCGATCAGGCCATCGCCTACTGCGGGACCGAGATCGGCGGGCAGGCGGTCGCGGAGCTGCTGGGCCTGGTGGCCTCGGACGCCCTCTTTGGCGCGGCCGGGGCCATCGCGGAGGGGGCGGCCGGGCGCCTCCTGGAGCTGGTGGAGGAGCTGAGCCACCGGGGGAGCGATCTCCGCCTCTTCGCCGGGGAGCTGCTCGGGCACCTCCGCAATCTGCTGGTGGTGAAGGTGACGGCGAAGGCTCGGCAGGTGTTGGGCCTGGCCCCGGCCGACTTCGAGCGGACGGCCGCGCAGGCGGAGGCCTTCAGCGTCCCGCGCCTGGAGGTCCTCTTGCACCTCCTCGCCCAGGCGGAGGCGGAGATGCGCCGGAGCGGGTACCCCCGCTTCGTTCTGGAGGCGGCCCTCGTCCGCATGGCGGAGACCGCGGCGCTGCCCGCCCTCGATGACCTCATCCGGCGGCTCACCGAGCTCGAGGGGCGCCTGTCGGGCGGTGGCGCCGCGGCAACCGCACCGGCCCCCCAGCCCACCCTCTTCGGGGAGGTCCCGTCCGCCCCGCCGCGTCTCGTGACACCCATCTCCCCGCCGCAGGTGCCCCCCCTTCCGGGGGCGCGGCCTGCCCCTCCCGTGCCTCCCCTCCGGATGGAGGGGGCCCCGCCCGAGCCGACCCCGCCGCCGGAGTCGGCGGCCGCGGGGCCGCCTGCTGGCCGCGGCCCTGCCCCGTCCGCTCCTGCCGCCCCCCCGGACGTGGCCGGTGCCTGGGCGGATGTCAAGCGCCGCGTCGAGCGGCAGAAGCGGCTGGCCACCCTTCTCGAGGAGGTTCAGGAGGTCCGCCTGGAGGGGGAGACGCTGGTCCTGGTCTTCCCGAACGGGAACACGTTCTCCCGGATGACGCTGGAGGACCCGGAGAGCCGCCAACTCGTGAATGCCGCGGCCGCCGCGGCGTTCGGTCGCCGGATCGCGGTCGAGTACCGGTTCCTCCCTCCGCCCCCGCGCGGAGCGGCCGCCGAGGGCCTGGCACCGCCTGCCCGGGTGCCTGAGCCCGAGAGCGCGAATCCGGCCGCCCCCGCGGACCCGGCGGAGCACCCCCTCGTTCGGGAAGCCCTCCGCCTGTTCGGCGGGCACCTGCTCCCCCCCGGCCGCCGCGGGGGGGCCGTTCCCTTCTAGCGGGGCGCGGGCCCCCCGCGCCGCGGGAGCACCGTATGAAGGATCTCGGCAACCTCATGAGGCAGGCGCAGAAGATGAAAGCCGAGCTGGAGCGCCTCCAGGGGGAAGCGGCGAGCAAGCGGGTGGAGGGGACGGCGGGGGGCGGCATGGTGACGGTCACGGTGGACGGGCGCGGCGAGGTGCTCGCCGTCAAGATCGACCCCGAGGTGGCCGCTGCGAACGATCGGGAGATGCTCCAGGACCTCATTGTCGCCGCCACCAACGAGGCCCTGCGCAGGGCGCGCGAGCTGATGAATGCCGAGATGGCGAAGGTCGCCGGCGGCATGGGCCTCCCCGGCCTCTTCTAGGCGCCGCCCGTGGCCCGCTACGCCCCCACCCTCGTCCGCCTCATCGACGCCCTGATGCGCCTCCCCGGCATCGGTGCCAAGACCGCCCAGCGCCTGGCCTTTTACATCCTGAAGGCCCCCCGCGAGGAAGCGACGGCCCTCGCCGAGGCGATCGTCGAGCTCAAGGAGAAGACGCGCCTCTGCGAGGTCTGCTTCAACGTCGCCGAGGAGCTCCGGTGCCCCATCTGCCAGGACCCCGGCCGGACCCGGAGCGTCATCTGTGTGGTGGAGGAGGCCAACGACCTGATGGCGATCGAGCGGACGGGAGAGTTCAAGGGGCTCTACCACGTCCTGCAGGGTTCCCTCTCCCCGCTGGAGGGACGCGGCCCGGATGACATCCTGGCGAGGGAACTGCTGCGGCGCCTGAAAGACGGGGGGGTCCAGGAGGTCATCCTGGCCACCAACCCGAACGTGGAGGGGGAAGCCACGGCCCTCTACCTGCAGCGGCTCATTCAGCCCCTCGGGGTGCGTCTCACCCGGATCGCTCACGGGCTGCCCGTGGGCGGGGACCTGGAGTATGCGGACGAAGTGACGTTAGCCCGGGCACTCTCCGGTCGTCGGGAGATGGGGTAGGGGTGCCGGAACGGGTCTTGCACTAGTGGGAAGAGGCGCGAAACCCGCAAGACACCGGGACTTGTAACCCCTTACCCCGTGTGGTATACAAGCTGCGGCCTGGGCCCGGAGCGGGGCCGGCCGGCACGGTGAATTGCGGGCAGGCGGAGGAAGGAGCGATCGTGTCGCCGGGCGGGACGAACCTCATCATCCTGGATGAGGACTTCAAGCGGATCAATGCGTGCCTGAGCCGCCTGAACCAGGAGGCCCGCAGCAAGGCGGTCTTCCTCATCGACAAGAACGGCCAGCTCATCTCCTCCCATGGGGAGACGGCCGGCCTGGATACCACCTCGCTCGCCTCTCTCACCGCCGGTAACATCGCGGCGACCGGCGGCCTCGCCCAGCTCCTGGGAGAGAAAGAGTTCTCCATCCTCTTCCACGAGGGAGAGCGGGACAACCTCCACATCTCCATCGTCGCCCAGCGGGTCATCCTGGTGATCATCTTCGACAGCCGCTCCTCCCTGGGCCTGGTCCGCCTGCGGGTCAAGAAAGCCGCGGAAGACCTGACCCGGATCTTTGCCGACATCATGAAGAAGCTGGACCGGGAAGCCGGCCAGGCCCGGGCCATGTTCGGCACCCATTTCTCCGAGATCACGGACGACGATATCGACAACCTGTTCACGAAGGGCTAGGCCGGGCCATGTCCTTCATCAACTACTCGGCGCGGGAGATCAACTGCAAGCTGGTCTATTACGGGCCGGGGCTCGGCGGGAAGACCACCAACCTCCAGCACATCTACAAGAAGGTGGACCCGTCCGCGAAGGGGAAACTCATCTCGTTGGCCACGGAGACGGAGCGGACCCTTTTCTTCGACTTCATGCCCCTGCAGTTGGGGCAGATCCGGGGCTTCAAGGTGCGCCTGCACCTCTACACCGTCCCCGGCCAGGTCTTCTACGACGCCAGCCGGAAGCTCATCTTGAAGGGAGCGGACGGGGTCGTCTTCGTCGCGGACTCCCAGCTCGAGCGCATGGAATCCAACATCGAAAGCCTGCAGAACCTCGAGCAGAACCTGGGGGAGCAGGGGATCGTGCTGGAGAAGATCCCGTTCGTTCTGCAGTACAACAAGCGGGACCTCCCCAATGTGGTCAGCATCGAGGACCTTCAGCGGGCGCTCAACACCCGCAACGTTCCCTGGTTCGAGGGGGTGGCGCCCACCGGCGTTGGGGTATTCGAGACGCTGAAAGCGATCGCCAAGCTGGTGCTGCAGGAGCTGAAGAAGAAAGAGTAGGTCCCCGGTTCCCCCCCCCCGTCCTCGGCGGGTTCCCCTCCAGACGGAGCCGCTTCTCTCCCTCCGATCCGGCCGGCCCCCGGATCCCGATCGGGCTTCAGGTTCCGGCTCTCAGTCGGTCCCCCTGCTCCCCGGGGGCGGCCCACCGCGCGCAGGCGGGCGCTGTGCTCCTCCAGGTGCTCGCGTGCAGCCGCAGCGGCCGCCGGGTCGCGCCACCTCACCTGGTGCCAGCGGGCCAGCGCGCTCCTGAGGTGTGGCAGGTCGAGGGCTCCCGTGCGGTCGTGGTGGGGGAGGCGACGAAGGCGCACTCCCTCGGGTGTGCCCTCGATGACGGCGAAGGCTTCGTCCGGGAGAGCGCGGATATAGGCGGCTGGCCACTCGGCGGCCCCAACCGGGTGGGGGGACATGGTCGCGGCGGCGATACCAAGGAGGTCCCCGGCCACGAGCACAATGAAACGGGACGAAGCGGTACGTTTCGGTCGGGAACGGCTGTCCATACGGTGACCCCCGGCGAACGAGGTCGAACGCACCTCCCTTTGCTTTCCGCGTGCCACGGAGGGCTGAACGCGTTGACGCCCCGGGACCCGTGGGCTAAAATGCTCCTGGCTTTTTCCCACCATTCCCCGGTAGCTCAATGGTGGAGCGAGCGGCTGTTAACCGCTAGGTTGCAGGTTCGAGTCCTGCCCGGGGAGCCACAATAGCAGCGCACGCTTAGCCCGCTGGACCAATGGCTGCGCGGGCTTCTTCGTTGGCCCCGGTTCCGCGGTCGGGACCCGCTGAACCGCCCTCCCCCCGGACCGGCGCCTCCTTCGGGCCATCGCATCGGTAGGACCCCCCGAGAACCCAAAGGGCTCCGAGTTGGCCATTCTTTTGCACGTCCGTAAGGCGCGTCGGCCGTAGAAGGAGGGACTCCGAATGACTCCTGAGGGCGCAGAGGTGCTGGACCGGTATCGAGAACTGCGGAAACACGTCGAGGGCGTGCGAGCCGGCGTTGACACGGTGAGAGCCCGCATCCGTGAGCAGTTGGCGAAGTTCGCCGAACTGGAGGTGGCCGCCAGGAGGGCAAAGGCTCGTTACCAGCAGGTCCTGCCGAAACACGTCGCGGGAAATCTCGACGAGCAGGTGGCGACGGCAGCCAAGGAGGAATTGGCGAAGGCCGAAGCGGATCTCGCGGAGAGCAAGGCTCTCCTGCAGGCGTTAGAGACCGAACTGCCGAAGCTGCAGGGCCAGGTTCCCAACTCGGCCAATCTCGAAGCCGCCCGGCGGGCCGCCTGGGAGGCAATTTGGCGGGATCTCAAAGCCCAAGTCCCCAACGACGTAGCGCACGTTGTCGCCAGGATATACGCAGCTCTCTTGGCCTACCAGCCCGACGCCTCGTATTCTGCCGCGCTCGCTGCGCTGTGCCCAGACCCGCCGAGCCGAGAGGATTGTCGCCCCCTCATCGAGCAACTGGCGGGCCAGTACTCTATACCGCTTTAGGAAGCGTTCGGTTCAACCCTGCCCGGGGAACCACCCGCCGGCCCAATGGCTGCGCGGG
Organism: Candidatus Methylomirabilis sp.; assembly: GCA_036000645.1. Classification (NCBI taxonomy): domain Bacteria; phylum Methylomirabilota (SeqCode); class Methylomirabilia (SeqCode); order Methylomirabilales (SeqCode); family Methylomirabilaceae (SeqCode); genus Methylomirabilis (SeqCode); species Methylomirabilis sp. (SeqCode). The sequence goes on along the minus strand of DASYVA010000096.1, from coordinate 1,364 downwards.
CTTTCGTATTTCTGAACCAGTGGACTGGACGTTGGCCCTGTCCGACCGGGTGCCGTGCCCACCCGGCACTACGCCGCACGGGCGGGCAATGACCCCGTAACACGCTGGCCAGTCCCCTCCCTGCCCTGGGGGTCGGGCCGTTTCCCCGGAGCCGCCCCCCTTAAGGGATTTCCCCTCCTGCAATTACGGAATATTCCGGATTGCCTCGCCTCTTCCGAAGCGGGACGATCCCTGCGTGAAAAAGCCTGCCTAGCGGTAGCCTGAAGGATGCCGGTAAGCGCCTTGCTACCGGGATCTTCGAGGAGCCCGAGGCGGAGACCGCCCGGGCGCGCTCGGGCCGGGGACCGGACGATCCCCCCGCCAAACCGGTCAATCAGTCAGAAGGAGGCCTAACGATGCTGAGGGATGTGCGGCTTCGCTTCTCCTGGCTGCTCCTCGTCCTCGTCGCCCTCCTCACCCAACTCCCGCCGACAGCAGCGCCCGGCGCCGACAGTCTCAAGCCCCCGGACTACACCTTCACCCGCGGGCTTTCCCAGGTCGTCTACGGGTCGGACCAGATCATCCGCGACATCCTCGATGTGCCGGTGCCCGAACCGGACGAGCCGGACGGCCAGATCGCCCTCCACGTCGAGGTCGTGCGGCCGAACGTGGCGGGACGGTTTCCGGTCATCCTGGAGGCGAGCCCCTATCACGGCACCCTGGCCGACCGGGATGGCACGCGGATCCTGCCCGAGCCTCGGGATCCCGAGGGGCGGCCGCTCGGGCTGACCGGCTACTTCGCTCCCCGCGGCTACGCGGTGGTGATGGTGGACCTTCGCGGCACGGGACAGTCCGAGGGGTGCCTGGACCACATCGGGCCGAAGGACACGTCCGATCTCAAGGCCATCGTCGAATGGGCCGCATCCCAGGCGTGGTCGAACGGCCGCGTCGGGATGACCGGACACTCGTACGTGGGGTCCACCCCCTCGAACGCCGCGGCGAGCGTCCCCAATGGGCTCGTGACGATCGTGCCGAGCGCGGGGCTCGCCCACATGTACGACCACCAGTTCCAGGCCGGCGTGCCGTACTTCCTGCAGTGGGCCGGCCCGATGTTCGCCTACGAGCAGCTCGCGCTGGAGCGGCACCTGCCGGGCGGGGACAACGAGCTCAAGGACCTGACCTACGCCGGGTGCGGCCTGCCCAACTCCTCGCTCGTCGCCGGCGAGGCGCAGCTCTCCGGGCAGTACGTCGCGTGGCACGCCGCGCGCGACTGGAGGGCGCCCGCGACCGCCGCCCCGATCCCGATCTTCATGGTCCACGGGGTCAACGACAACGCCGCGCGCGTGCCGGCCATGCAGTGGTTCACCGACCGGCAGGCGTACTGG
>DASYVA010000095.1 GCA_036000645.1 Candidatus Methylomirabilis sp. | reverse complement strand
GTTGGTCCCGCCCAGGTCGGCGCCGATCGCGGCGACCTTGCCCGCCTCCCTCATGGCTTCCCCGGCCCCGTCAGCGCCGCCACCCGTGGTGCCGCGCGCCGCCGGAGAACGTCGCGGGCCGCGGCAAGGACCTCCTCCGGCTCGACGGCCGTGAGGCAGCAGAGGCGGTCCGGGTTCCCGCAGGTCCGGGAGAAGCACGGGCTGCATTGCGGGAACCCCGAGAGGACCCGGTGGCCCGGGCCGGCGGGCCCGGTCCGGCGCGGATCCGTGGGGCCCATGAGGGCGATGACCGGGCGGCCCAGGGCGGCCGCGAGGTGCATGGGCCCCGTGTCGTTGGCGATCACGAGGTCCGTCCGAGCCAGGACGGCCCCGAGCTCGACCAGGGAGGTCTTGCCCCGGAGATCCTGGATCTCCGGCGGCCACCCGCCGCCGTCCCCCGGCGCTTCCTCCCCCACGATCAGGACGTGGACGCCGTCTCTGACGAGACCGGCCGCCACCGCGGCGAAGCGCTCCTCCGGCCAGCGCTTCGTGACCCAGCGCGCCCCCGGGACGAGCACCGCCACCGGGCGGCCAGCGGGGATAGGCGTCGCCGGGGCGGGGAAGCGGAGCGGAAACGTGCCGGGGTCCGCCTCGAGGCCGAGGTAGGTCGCCGCGTCGAGGTTCTGGAGAATTGCGTGCCGGTTCAAGTCTCGAGGGCCAAGCCGAGCGTCGTAGAAGAAGCGCGCCCCTTCGCGATTGTAGGAAGCCCCCAGCACCACCTCGGCCCCGGCGAGCCGGGCGACCAGGGCGCTCTTCAGCAGCCCCATGAGGTCGAGGGCGAGATGGTAGGGCTCCCGGCGCACGGCCGCGAGAAACCCGGGCAGGTGGCGGAGGGCATGCCGCCGGTCGAAGGGGAGGACGGCGTCCACGGCCGGGCAGCAGCGGACCAGGTCCGCGTAGGCGGCGTTCACCACCCACGTGAGGTGGCAGGCGAGGCCGCGCTTCAGCGCTGCGACGGTCGGGAGGGCGTGGATGACATCGCCCAGCGAGGACATCTTGATGAGCAGAACCCGGGGGGGCGTGCCGGCGGCGGCGGAGGCCCGCAGCCGGTCCCGGAGCGCCTCGCCGGGGGCGGGGGGGTGCGCTACCATCGGCGCTGCAGGACGAAGTCCACCATCATGGCGAGGGAGGTCTTGGCGGGGCCGTCGGGGAAGGGGGTCAGGCACGCGCGCGCCTTGAGCAGGGAACGCTCCGCCTCGGCCAGGGTGGCTTCGTCCGCCCGGTGCTCTGCCACGAGGCCGCGGATGGCCTGGACGGCGCCGTCCCCGAGCGGCAATCGGGCGAGGTGGCCCCGCAGGGCGGCGCGGGCCTCCCCCGGCCCGCTCTGCAGGAGGTGGATCAGGGGGTAGGTGATCTTCCCCTCCTTCACATCGTTGCCGACCGGCTTCCCGAGGATCTCCTCGCGGGCCATGAAGTCGAGTGCGTCGTCCACGAGCTGGAACCCGATCCCCAGATCCAGCCCGAACTCGGCGAGGGCCTCGACCTGCTGCGGGGGGGCGCCCGCCGCCCGGGCCCCGCCCCGGCAGGCCGCCGAGAAGAGGGCCGCCGTCTTCCCAGTGATGATGGCCAGGTACTCGCCGTACGGGATATCCAGGTTGTGCTCCCAGCAGAGCTCCTGGATCTCCGCCTCGGTCATGGCCACGGTCGCGTCGGCGAAAGCCTTCAGGACCTCGAAGTCCCCGTGGGCGACCAGCATCTGGATCGCCCGGGCATACAGGAAGTCGCCCGCCAGGACCGAGACGGCCGGCCCCCAGGTGACGTTCGCCGAGGGGCGCCCCCGCCGCTTGGCCGCGTTGTCCACGATGTCGTCGTGGATCAGCGTGGCCACGTGCATGTACTCGGCCACCTGGGCCAGCTCGAGAGCCGCCTCGCGGTTCGCTCCCCCGCAGAGGCGGTGGGCGAGCAGGAGGAGGGCGGGGCGCACCCGCTTCCCGCCGCTGCCGAGGACGTAGGTCGCCACCTCGGCGATCCGGGGCGCGCGGGTCTGCACGGTCGCCTGGACCCGCCGCTCGACCTCCGCGAGGTCCTCGGCGATGGGGGCGAACAGGAGGGCCTGCAGGGCCGTCTGCACCGGTGGCCTCGTCAGGATCCAGGCGGGGCTGCCGCACCCCTTCCGGCGCCCCGGTTCCCCGTTACGGAGGGACCGAGAGAATACGCGGTCACCCTACCACAGGGCTCCAGGGCCTTTCAACCGGAAAGGCCAAGACGGCGCCCGCGGCTAGGAGCAACCCGTGATCAGGGTCTCAGAACAGGGCCTCGATGTCCTTGTAGGTCCGTTCGGTTCGGGGCGCGACCTTGCCGATGAGCACCAACTGCTCCCGGTCAAACACCTTATAAATGATCCGGTATCGGCCAGCTCGCAGACGGTAGACATCCCGGGCTAGCGCCTTCGCCCCTTTGGGTCGCGGCTGATCCGCGAGTGCCCGGAGGCGCGTTACGAGATGTGCTCGGTCGATCTCGGGCACGGCGGCGAGCTGCCTTTCGACCCGAGCGCTCGCCACTTTGATCGTGTAAGGCATCTCACCGGCGGCCCTTGTACGCCTTTACGACCTCCTCAAGCCTCTTCCCTCCAGTCCGCCGGTATTCCGCTTCAGCCTCCTGCATATCGCGAAGGTCCTCCAGATCCTGCAGAAGCTCCTCGTACTCGCCGATCGGCAGGAGAGCAGCCATGGGGACGCCGTGCTTCCCGATGAGGATCCGCTTCCGCTCCAGGAAGGCTTCCTGGACAAGGCGGGTCAACCGCGCTCGGGCTGCCGTGATGTTCAAAACCTTACTCATGCGTCACCTCCGGGTTCGAGAGAACCAGATGCAATCCTACCACTCCTGTATCAATATGTAAAGAAGTGGTTACAATCTGTACAGATTTTGCCCTGCGACCCAACGTGGGAGCGGCGCAGGGACAGGCCCGGGGGAGGGCGTCGCGCTACGAGTCGTGCGGAGCGCGGATGAGCGTGTAGGAGAACCGAGGGCTCAGGGACGGCAGGCGTTCTGGATGGTGGCGAAGTACTCCTCGGTGGCAGCGAAGCGAAACAGGAGAGGACGGTGGAGGGTGATGGGGCGGTCGCTACTGTCCGGCGGCAGGTGGTACTCGTACCCGAGGTCCACCAGGGCGGCCGTCTGTCCCCCGGGCACCAGGACCCGGAAGCGGGTCCACCCCTCGTACCCGATGCGGATCCCGTCGGGGAAGCCGATGGCGGTGGTCAGGCGGCGCCCATCCTTATCGTAGGCGGTTGCCGCAAACCGCAAGCCCAGGATCGGCTGGGCGGTGTCCCGGACCTGGGCGACCCCCGCAATCAGGAGGTTTCCAGCCTCCGCCGGCTGGCAGTTCCAGAACAGATCAATGTGCAGGGCCTGCTCCCGCCTCTGAAAGGTCTCTGTCCCGACCGGGCTCAGCGGAAGCGTCCCGCAGGCCGCCAGGGCGAGCACGGCCGTTGCCGCAGCAGTTAATTTCCATCCTGAGTGCATCACCTTCCCTCCCTCAGCAACCTGCGCCTTCAGCCAAATTAACCAGCGGGCGGGGTCGCCGGTTCCCATAGGAGCCCGGAAGACATGGGGGGACCCGGATCAGCCCGCTTTCTTAACTCTGACGCCGATTTTCCCGAGTGGCGGAACCGCGAGACCCTTTGCCACGCGCACCAGGACCCACTCCTCCACCACCTTGGCGAGCTGATTCCGACACTCCTCAAGCGTCCCAGCGGTGGCCAGCACGCCCCGCAGGCGGGGAACCTCTCCGTAGAAGGTCCCATCCTCCAGTTTGTCATAGCGCGCGCCCCGAAGTGCCTCCTCCACGTATTGTCGAATCATGACCGTTTGTCCCTTGCGCTCGGTTAAGGTCCCGGCCACAATACGCATCTCGTATGCGGCATTCAGTGTAGCACACCCGGCTTCCTGCGAGGGCTGCGGAGGTGCCGGTAGTGTTCGGGGCCCGCTTTGACTCTCTGCGTACACGTGCTAGAGGTTGATTAATCAACGGTCTCCTGTACAGGTTGCGAGGGAGGCACGAATGCCTAGACGGACTATCACTACGACGATCCCTGTGTATGTCGCCCGCACGCAACTCGGCTCGCTCCTCAAACAGGTAGCCAACCGCAAGACTCGTTTCGTCGTCACGAGGAGCGGGAAGCCGACGGCGGTCCTCCTCGGAGTCGCGATTTCGACGACATGCTCGAGGAGCTCGACCCGGAGTTCCAGAAGACCCTGAAGATCGCCGCCACGGAGTACCGGGCAGGCAAGGCCGTCAGTCTTCGGGACTACCTCAAGGGCAGGCTTGGGGCGCGCCGGGCTCGCTAACACATGCCGGCCCGTTTCCTGGAGACGAACCCCTTCGGACCGCCACCCAAGATCAAAAAGCTCGAGGGCAGGGCATCGGTCAATGGCGCCTCGAGGCCTGGCCCTATCGGGTGCGCTACGACATCATCAAGCAGGGAGTCGTCCTCTACCGCGTCCGGCACCGCAAGGAAATCTACCGCGAATGAGGTCAGCAAGCAGAAAGGGGGGCCCGGGGGCGTGGAAGGGCGAAGGCCGGAGTCGGTCGGCCTCCATGCCGACTTCCGGCAGGAGTCTGACAGCATGCCGCTGGCGTCAGGTCTTTGAAGCCCGCTCGAGGAACCGCCGGAATACCTCGTAGATATCCCCGCGCACGCCCACCAAATGGACTTCTACAGCCCGATCAGCTTCTTGAACACGGTAGATCACGCGGTGCCGGGACACCCGGAGCGATCGGAACCCGGTGAGTTCGAAGGCGAGAGGATGGCCGGTGAAGGGAGCCGTGGCGAGCCCGCGAATCGCCTCCCGGAGCGCCCGCTTGACGGAAGGGTGCAGGTGGCGGATCGATTCAGCCGCCGCGGGCGTGTAGCGGATCTGGTAGGGGGTCATTCACGGCCGAAGATCCGCGCTTCACGCACCCACTTGCCGGCCGCCGCCTGGCCAATGGATCGACGTAGCGCCCGCATCGTGCGGGCATCGGCCAAGATCTCCAAGGTTTCCAGGAGCCCCTCAAACTTCGCCGGGCTCAAGAGGATGGCCGCCGGGACGCCGTTCCGGGTGATCGCGACCACACTGTCCTCCCGCTCGACTTCCCGGGCGAGATCCAGCAGGCGGTCCTTGGCTTGGGTGATCGGGACAAACCGGTCAATGGACGGCATGGTGGGACCTCCTGGCTGTGGAACATAGCCAGGATAACAGCCAGAATCATGGCCGTCAAGGATGGCGAAAAAGCCCGCAGGGGATCGGGCCCGATCCGTCCGAGCGTGATGTCCCCCTACTCATGCAGGGAGCCTCAGGACCCAGGTCGGCCAGCCGGAAGGGCCCATGGGGCTGGAAAGGCGAAGGCCCGGGGGGAAGCCCCCGGCCTTCGGAGAACGACGGAACGAAACCGGGTCGAAACCTAGAAGCGCGCCGCCGTAGAAGCCGCGAGAAATACGCGGCGACCAAGTCACAGGACTCGGCATCCCTTCAACCGCAAAGGGGAAGACGGCGGCGAGACTGCGACCCAGGCCGATGCCCAGATTCGCCCGGAGGAGGAAGCACGCGAATCCTCAGAGACCAAGAGACCGGCGGAGCTGGCGGTCAACAGCCCTCCAAGTCGGCATTCGCCAACGAGCCGAGGTTGCGGCCGATCATAGCTCGCTTGATGGTTCGAAGAATCCCGGTTGCTACGGAAGGAAATAGGAGTCCAGCCCCCTTCCAGTCCGTGATCAGATGGTCGCCGAAGAGGCGCCGCTTCACATTGCTGGTAATGGCTACCACGACCACTTCCTGCCGGCCGCGGTGGTAAGCGGGGGAACTGATGACGACAGCCGGGCGGAACTTCTTCCCTGATTCCTCCGCGAACACGAACCCAACCAGCACCACATCGCCGCGGCTATGGACGGCCATACGCTGCGTCCCTCGGGTTGTCCCACAGCTCTGCCAGCACCGGGTCTCCCTTGGCTGTCAGGGCCAACACCCCCTCATCCTCGTCACCGAGATCCTCCCGGAGCCGTCCTTCTATCACCTCCAGCACATACTGCCTGATCGTGAGGTCGCGCTTTGCCGCCGCGAGCCGGAGACGGCGTCGCACTGTAGGCTGGACGTCAACGCTGATCCGTGGTCGTTTCGCCGAAGACTCCATTGGCCGTGGCATGTCCCCTCTCCCCTTAAGCGAAGGATGGCACAATGACACGGCGGTGTCAATGACACCAGCCCTTGGAGATGATGGAAACACGAAGGCCCGGGGGCGAGCCCCCGGGCCTTCGGAGAACGACGGAACGAAACCGGAGCGAGACCTAGAACCCGTAATTCACGACGCCGGCGACCTTGGTGACATCGTCCCACTGGGTGCCGTCGATCCCCGTGTCATCGCCGAGAGAGAGATAGCCCGCAGTCAGCGTGAACACCAGGCCCCTGGCAATGGTGTAGTCAATCTTCGCGCCGAACTCGATGCCGATCTTGTCCACGCCGTCAATGAACCCATCACCCGCGGGCGACGGGCTCGCGGCGGTCCCCTCCTCTTGCGTCCCGATGTAGTGGACGTTGCCAGTGACCTTCAGGTTCGGGTTAACCGTATAGCGGGCGATCACGCCGATGCCCCAGGTATTCTGCGGGTTGTCGGCGAGGGCATCAATGTCAATGTCGCCGCCGCCGCCCCAGACCTGCGTCCCGGGCTCGTGCCCGCCGGAGCCCGCGTAGAGGACCGGGAAGGCGTCATTGTCGCCCGCGGACCCGTCGTGCCCGGTGAAGTACCAGCCGCGCAGCTCGAGGTCGAGAGGAGTGCCTGCGAGGGCCATGCCGACGCCACCGTCCAGCCCATAGCCCTTCTGGTCGGCGGTAGCGGTGATTTCCTTCGTCCCATACACGAAATCCAGGTCCCACCGGATGTTCTGGGCCTTGCCGGCGGCGCCCACCCCGATCCAGAAGCCGGTCGCGGCCTGACCACCGACGGGGGATTCCATGTCGTGGTCGTACACGAGGTAGCCGAGCAGGCTCAGGTCCCTCATCGGGCTGAATGAGACGTCGAGCCCGTAGAGGTCGCGGGCATGCGCTCCGGTAGCGTCCACGGTGTTTGTGGCGGTCGTTCCGGCATTGGCGCGGAACCACCAGAAGTTGGAGTTGATCTCGCCCAGCTTCCCATAGAGGGAGAGCCCCGACCCGTCATCATCCAGGAAGAGGGCCTTCGAAAGGAAGAAGGGCTGGATGCCGGCCCGGAGCCGCAGCGGCGTGGCCGGAACCGGGAAGTCAATGTAGGCCCACTTCGTCTCGACGTTCACGCCGTCGGCGCCGCGGTCACCACCAGTACCCTTTGCGGAGGGAACGGTGGTCGGCAAGGCGGAAACTGTTGTAGCTCCGCTTGCCTGCCCGCCGAACGTCACGTCCCCGATCTCGAGGCGCAGGACACCCCGCACGCCGCCGTCGGTCTCGACGTCGAACCGCGGGCGAAACCGGGTCTGGAACTCGTGCCCGGAGCAGTCAACCCCGACCTGGGTCATGCAGGGCAAATTGTCGTCGAACTGGAACCGAACCCGATAGGCTCCCGTGAACTTCAGATCTGCCGCGAACGCAGGCGCGGCCAGGCCCACAGCCACCGCTCCCACGAGCAAGGCAACGAAGAGTTTTCTCATCATCTACCCTCCAAGTTCGGCCAACGGATGGCGATGCGTGGTTCCGTTAGTTCCCCGTGTAGGAGATGCTGCTTCGCTGCCGTCCTGGCTCTCTTTGCCGGCCTCCCCCCTTTCTCTGATGAGATGCCCCGCAGAAAACCGACCAAAGCAAAGAGGGGCTTCTCCCTCTTCGCTACTCGCTGAACGCTCTGAAAATTGTGGGCGCGAAAAAACTTAAAGTTACGGGTACCAAAACATCCCCGTGGCGGTAGGCCGGCGCAAGACTATTTCGCCCCCAGACGGCTTGTCAAGCAATTTTTTGTCAATCGCTCCAAGCCCTGCCTCCCCCGCAGGTTAGCGGGGGAAAATATAGGCGAAAAGGGTCCCTTTCCCCCGGGTCAGGAGGCTGGCGTTGCTGACCAGGACGACGAGGTCCCTGTTGCCGGTCCCCTCCAGGTCCACCAGGGCGTAGTCGGCGATGTGCCCAGGGAACTCGATGGTCTCCCAGGCCTGCTGGAGGCTCAGGCCATTCCATCTGAGGCCGTAGATCTTGCCCCGGTCGTAGTACCGGGAGCGGGGCATCAGGTAGCCGGTGGCCGGGACGCTCGCGTACACGACGAGCTCCCGCCGGCCGTCTGGCGCCTCCTGGACGAAGAGGCGGCCCTGCAGGGAAATCATCTCTGGCTCCTGGTTCCGGGTGGTGACCCCGGGGGGAAGGAACTCGAGCATCACTTCGGAGCCGCCGAAGCGGTCGTTTGCCCGGTACTTCTGGCGGCCCTGGAGGTCGTACACGCGGAGGTAGTCGTTCTGGTCCAGGATGACGTACTCCCGGGATCCATCGCCGTCCACGTCGGCCAGGAGAAATCCGTAGAGGGAAGCCCTTGGAGGCAAGTCCACGGGGGAGCCAGTGGGAATGTAGCTCTTCCCGTCCCACCGGATGTGCCGAACCGGGCCGTAGAAGAGGCTCTTCTCTCCCGCCCCCTGCCCGTAGACCTCCACCTTGCCCGAGGGCTCCACCTGGACGGCCCGGAAGAACTGGTCGTAGGCCTTCCAGACCTCTTTAAACTCGTTCCCCTCCCACTCCAGGACAAAGGACGGGACGCGCCGCTCGATGGAGTAGTTGGTGACGAACAGTTCAGGCCGGCCGTTCCCGTTCAGGTCGGCGGCGTCCAGGCCGAGGATGTTGTAGCCGGCATGCTCCTCGCTCTCCCAGAGCTTCCGGAAGTTCCTCCCCTCGATGGCGTAGAGCCAGATCTTCTGGCCGCTGGCCACGGCCGCCTGCTTTCCACCGGTCCCGAGGAAGTCCGCGACCGCCATCCCCACCATGGCAGTATTGAACTCGGGCCCCAGGATGATCTCCCCCTGGCGGCTGATGGTGGGGGGATTGAGCGGGAGGGGGACGCCGACGCTTCCCTCCTTCCGGGGGCCGACCCAGGCCGGCGACGGGAGATCGGCCTTGCTCTGGAGCGCGGGAGCCTGGGCCGGCGGGGCAGCGGCCGGGGGGGGCGGGGCGGCCGATCCCGTGGAGGCCTTCCCCGCGGTCACGGTCCCTCCCCTCACCTCCACGCTGGCCAGGGCGAGAGGGGCGCCCGTGACCGCCGAGAAGACCTGCACGTCCACGAGGGTCCGACCCTCCAGCACCGTCAGTCGGGGTAGGGCGAGGGCATGAATGCGCAGCTCCTTCCGCAGGTGCTCCAGCGCCCGCGGGTCGCTCAGGGGGACGTCTTCCTTTATTCCGGCTTTGAGGAGGGTGGACCGAATTCGCCGGTCGTCCAGCACCTCGAAGCGCTCGGTGCGGGCCAGGGCCACGGCCAGATCGCGGGAGGCGGACCGGGCGGTGGCTTCCAGGTCCAGGCTGGATTCGACCTTCCCGAGACCGAGCAGGATGCGGGCACCGGTCACCCGGACGGCGTCGCCCTTCGTGGGGGTCTCTCCCCCCGCGCGCTCCAGCACCTCGGCCAGGGAGAACTTTTCTTGGGCCTCCGTGACCTTGACCAGACCCACAATCTTCTCCAGCCGGCCCAGCACCTCGCCCGTGACCGGGTGTTTGAACGCCTCCCCCTCCCGGACGATCTCCAACTCCAGGCCAGGGTACACGCCCGCGCCCTTCGTCAGGTCGAGGAGGAGCTGGCCGGTCGGAAGGACATCCAGGATCGTCCCGCGGACTTTCGGGAAGGCCTCGGCGACGCGGTGGGCCGCCTCGTCCACGGCAGTGCTGAGGGACGGGGCCTGAGCCCGCGCGCCAGGCAAGCCGAGCGTGACGGTGACGAGGATGGAGAAGAGAAACCTCGGAAGGCGGACGCGGGTCATAGAAGACCTCAGGGGAAAACCCCGCAAGAAGACGGGAGAATGGCTATCACGCCTCCTGCGGCTTGTCAACCGTTTCGAGCAAAACAGGGTTTGGCGCGGATCAGGGGGTCCCCGGGAGGACCGCGATCCGGTCCTGGGGCTTGACGGTCAGGCCGGGCTTGAAGCCGATGAGCTCGGCCACCGAGAACTTCGGCTGGACCTCGACAATGCGGGCCCGACCGACCTCCAGAGTGATCTCGCCCAGGTGCTCGCCGGTCACCGGGTGCGTCAGGGTCTGGCGGCGGGTGATGGCGATGAGGGTGTCCTTCTTGATTTCGCCGTCGGCCAGGTCAATGACGACGCGCATCCCGTCCACAAGGACAACGTAGCCCCGCCGGTCCTCAGGGCGGGCCGCGCCGGGGGAGGCAGGAGGCGGAGCCTCAGGGAGCGAGGACGGTGGTACGCCCGGGCCGGTCGCAGGACTGGCGGTGGGGGGGCTCGCCCCCTTCCCGCCGCCGCAGGCGGCCAGGAAGGGCGCGGCGAGGAGCGAGAGCAGGAACATCGGCCACCAGAGGAATCGTCGCCGCTTCATCGCCAAGGCCTCGTGGGGAGCAGCGCCACAAGGGTCCAGCCACTTCCACCTTCGGGCAACAAGCCGGACCCAGCACCCGGTAATCCCTCCCCCCTGTCCACATACTTGTCCACAGGGAGGCGAGTCAAGGGAAATCTTCAATTAGACGATCCTCAGAGGCGGCGGATGTGCGGCCAAAAAACGTCGGGCCCCGTCGGGTGCACCCGGCGGGGCCCGTGTTCTTCAGGTCTCGCGCTTACTTGATGTCAGAGCTCCGGTACTCCAGGACGGGCGCCACCGACCTGGTCCCCTGCGCCCCCGGGCCGGCCATCTGGGTCCCGGCCGTCGACGCCGCCTGCGCGGACCCCCCGAAGAGGTTCTGGAGCTCGATGTCCTGCAGCGTCCCGCCATCCCCTGCAAAAGCTGTCCCGCCGAACGCCACCGTCGCCACCAGCAGACCGAGCGTGATGAGCTTCTTCATGACCTGGTTCCTCCGTGCCCCATAGGGCATGCCGTGTTTCTTCCCCTTTTCATTCGCCTTGCGTTCTCTATCCCGCGGCCGCGTCTGTCCCTATAGATGCCCCCGACCCGAAAACGATGCGCGCCCCGGACCCTGCACCCTCCCTCATCCTGAAAACAACCGGGCCCCGCCGGTATTCCCGACGAGGCCCGCGAGACAGAGATCCAATTCGCGGAGGGACCCTAGATGGAAATCTTTTGCACCAGCTCGATCAGCACCCCGTTCGCGCCCTTGGGGTGGAGAAACGCGACCTGGCCGCAGGCGCCGGGCTTTCCGGAGCGGTCGAGCAGGGGCACGCCGGCGGCGCTCAGGCGGTCCAGGGTCTCCTGCAGGTCGTCCACCTCGAAGCAGATGTGGTGGATCCCCTCCCCCCGCTTCGCAATGAAGTTCGCGATCGGATTGTCGCTCCCGAGCCCCTGGACCAGCTCGACCTCGGCACCCCCGAAGGGAAAGAACGCCACCCGGACCTTCTCGGTGGGGACCTCCTGGACTTTAGCCGGCGGAACGCCCAGGATCTGCTCGAAGGTCCGGGCTGCCTCCTCGAGGTCCCTCACCGCGATGGCGATGTGGTCGAGCTTCTTGATCATCTCGCCCATGCGCACCGGCCGCGCGACGCCGGTCAGATCGTGACGGTCTCCTCGTACTCCCCGAAGACCCCGCGGAGGCGGTAACAGATCTCGCCCAGGGTAGCGTCACTCTTGACGCAGGCGAGGATGCGCGGGACCAGGTTCTCGCTCCCGCGGGCGGCCCGCTCCAGGTCGCCGAGGGCGCGCTCGACCGCCCCGCCGTCGCGCCGGGCGCGCAGCGCCGCCAGCCGGCCCCTGGCCTCCTCCTCCACCGCCAGGTCCACCCGGAAGAGGGGGATCTTCACCGGCCCCTCCTGGGCGTAGGCGTTCAGCCCGACGACCACCTGCTCGCCGGTTTCCACCGCCCGCTGCTGCCGGTAGGCCGCCTCCTGGATCTCCTTCTGCACGTAGCCCACCTCGATCGCCCGGAGCACCCCACCCATGGCGTCGATCTTCTCCAGGTAGGCGGCCGCGTCCGCCTCGACGGCGTCGGTCAGCGCCTCCACGAAATACGCCCCCCCGAGCGGGTCCACCACGTCGGCCGCGCCGCTCTCGTGGGCCAGGACCTGCTGCGTCCGGAGCGCAAGCAGCGCCGCCGCCTCCGTCGGGAGCCCCAGCGCCTCGTCCCGCGCATTGGTGTGGAGGGACTGGGTCCCGCCGAGCACCGCGGCCAGCGCCTGGATCGCCACCCGGACGGCGTTGTTCTCCGGCTGCTGGGCGGTGAGGGTCACGCCGGCCGTCTGGGTGTGGAACCGGAGCATCCAGGAGCGGGGATCGCGCGCCCCGAAGCGCTCCCGCATGATCCGCGCCCAGAGGCGGCGCGCGGCTCGGAACTTGGCGATCTCCTCGAAGAAGTGGTTGTGCGCGTTGAAGAAGAACGAGAGCTGGCTGGCGAAGGCGTCCACGTCGAGCCCGGCCCGGATCGCCGCCTCCACGTAGGCGATCGCGTCGCCCAGGGTGAAGGCCACCTCCTGCACCGCCGTCGCCCCCGCCTCCCGGATGTGGTAGCCGCTGATGCTGATCGCGTTGAACTTCGGCATCTCGGCGGCACAGTAGGCGATGGTGTCGGTGATGAGGCGCATGGAGGGCCCGGGCGGGAAGATGTAGGTCCCGCGCGCGATGTACTCCTTGAGGATGTCGTTCTGGATGGTCCCGCTGAGCGCCCGCGTGGGGACGCCCTGCCGCTCCCCGGCCGCCACGTACATCGCCAGGAGGATCGCCGCCGTGGCGTTGATGGTCATCGAGGTGCTGACCCGGTCCAGGGGGATCTCCTCGAAGAGCGCCTCCATGTCCGCCAGCGAGTCTATGGCGACGCCGACCTTGCCCACCTCCCCCATGGCCGGGAGGTCATCCGAGTCGTAGCCGATCTGGGTCGGCAGGTCGAAGGCGACCGACAGGCCGGTCTGTCCCTGCCCGAGCAGGTAGCGGAACCGGCGGTTGGTCTCCGCCGCCGTGGCGAAGCCGGCGTACTGGCGCATCGTCCAGAGTCGGCCCCGGTACATGGTGGGCTGGATGCCCCGCGTGAAGGGGTACTCCCCGGGGAACCCCAGCCGCTCGACGTAGTCCCAGTCCGCCAGATCCAGCGGGGTGTAGCAGCGCCTGAGCGGCAGGCCGGAGGGCGTGGCGAAGACGGCCTTCCGCTCCGGCGTCTTCTCCGCCGCCGGGGCCAGCGTCTCCCGCTCCCACCGCTCCGCGGCCGCCCGCAGGCGCTCCGGGTCCTTCTCCTGTTCCCCCATCGGTCCCCCTACTCGAGCACCAGCAGGACCTCGCCCCCGTTCACCGTCTTCCCGGCCACCGCGCGGATCTCCGCCACGCGGCCGGCCCCTGTGGCCTTCAGTTCGTTCTCCATCTTCATGGCCTCGATGACCACCAGGCCCTGCCCCACCGCCACCTCGTGGCCGACCTGGACCAGGACCGCGACCACCTTCCCCGGCATCGGGGCGCTCACCTCCTGCCGCCCGGCCCGCCCCTCGGCCCGGGAGGACGCCTGGCGGAGGCGCCGCTCGCGCTCGTCCACCACCTCCACCTGGTAGGCCTCACCGCTCACGATGAGGGCCACGCGGCTCCCCTCCGCCAGGACATCCACCTCGTAGGAGTCGGCGCCCAGGAGGAGGGAGTAGAGGCGCCGGCCCATGGGGCGGAGGTCCACCTCCGTCGGGGCGCCGTCCAGGGTCACCCGATAGCGGGACCCCTCGCGCGCGACCTCGACCGCGTAGTCCTTCCCCTCGCACGACACGATGTACGCCATAGGGGATCGGCAGCCGCCGCCGCTCCCGCGGCCGCGCGGCAACGAGGGCGGCTCAGCGCCGGCGGACCGCCTCCTGGCGGGCGGCGGCGAGCCACCGGCTCCCGGCCGCCGCCGGTCCCTGCGGCCGGGCGAGCGCCGCCTCCTGGTCCTGGAGGTACGCGTGGAGCGCGGCGGCGATGATGGCGGCCTTCCGGTTGCGGCCGGGGGGCGGCCGCAGGGTCGCCAGGACGGCGTCCACGTAGGTCGTGTCCACCTCCCCCGCCAGAAACGCCGGGTCCTCCATGACCTGGCGGTGGAACGGGATGGTGGTCTGGATCCCGATGATGATGTACTCCTGCAGGGCCCGGCGCATCCGCTGGATCGCCTCGGCCCGGCTCTCCCCCCACGTGATGAGCTTGGCGATGAGGGGGTCGTAGTGGACCGGCACGTCGTACCCCTCGTAGACCCCGGTGTCGTCCCGCACCCCCGGCCCGCCCGGGCGCCGGAAGGTCACGATCCGCCCCGGCGAGGGGAGGAAGTTCCGGAACGGATCCTCGGCGTAGATCCGGCACTCGATGGCGTGCCCCCGCAGCCGGACCTCCTCCTGCCGGACCGGCGCCGGCCCGCCCGCCGCGATGGCGATCTGGGCCTTCACCAGGTCCAACCCCGTCACCATCTCCGTCACCGGGTGCTCCACCTGGAGCCGCGCGTTCACCTCCAGGAAGTAGAAGCTCCGGTCCCGATCCACGAGGAACTCCACCGTCCCGGCGTTCCGGTAGCCCGCCGCCCGGGCGATGGCCACGGCCGCCTCCCCGATCTTCCGGCGGAGCGCCTCATCCACGAAGGGGGAGGGGGCCTCCTCCACGACCTTCTGGTGCCGCCGCTGGATGGAGCACTCCCGCTCGCCCAGATAGACGACCTGCCCGGCGCGATCCGCCAGGATCTGCATCTCGATGTGGCGGGGGCGCTCCAGATACTTCTCGAGGTAGACCGCGGAATCCCCGAAAGACGACTGCCCCTCGGAGCGGGCGGCCCTGAGCGCGGAGGGCAGCTCCCCCGGCTCCCGGACGACCCGCATGCCCTTCCCCCCACCCCCCGCCGCCGCCTTGATCAGGAGGGGGAAGCCGATCCGCGGCGCCAGGGCGGTCACCTCCTCGTCGGAGAGGTCCCGGTCGGTCCCCGGGACGGTGGGGACCCCCGCCTGCTGCGCGAGCCGTCGCGCCGCCGTCTTGGAGCCGCAGAGGGTGAGCGTCCGGGCGGAGGGCCCGATGAAGGTGATCCCCGCCTCCTCGCAGGCCGCGGGGAACGCCGGGTTCTCCGCGAGGAACCCGTAGCCGGGATGGATGGCCTCGGCGCCGCTCGCTCGGGCCGCCTCCAGGATGCGGTCGATCCGGAGGTAGGACTCGGCGGACGGGGCCGGGCCGATGGCATAGGCCTGGTCGGCGAACCGGACGTGGGTGGCGGCCCGGTCCGCCTCCGAGAACACGGCGACGGTCCGGATGCCCAGCTCCCGGCAGGCCCGGATGACCCGGACGGCGATCTCCCCGCGGTTGGCGATGAGGATCTTCTGGAACATGGGCGAGAAGGCGCAGTGACGAGGAGGGGGACCGGAGACGCTCTGGCGCCGGCCGGGCCCACCGCGGCCCGGGTGCCGGCCCCCCGCGCATTACTTCAGGAGCATCGTGGCGATCTTGTACCAGAGGCTGCGCTCGAGGTACTTCAGGTCCAGCGGCTTCACGATGTAGTCGAAGGCGCCCAGCTCCAGCGCCTTCCGCCCCACGTCCTCCTCGTTGACCGCCGTCACCATGATGACCCCCATCTCGGCGTCAATCTCCCGGATCCGCCGCAGGACCTC
>DASYVA010000094.1 GCA_036000645.1 Candidatus Methylomirabilis sp. | reverse complement strand
CCACCCGGACCGTCTGTCACACGATGTATGTCGTTGGTATTAGCGCTGTTCCAACGATTTGTGGCAACGCTCTCGTTGCGCGCGGCCGCGACAGTTGCCTTGATGCACCCGGCACAAATTCGGCGTATCAAGTTGGAGCGGCACTAGAGCGCCGCCGGCGGAGGGGCAGGGGCGGGGAGGGGAGGATGGGGGAGACGCCGTATGAGGAGCGCCGGCGGGCGCCGCGCATCGTCCTCCGGGAGCCGCTGGGGGGGACCATCTTCACCAGCGCGGAAGGCACCCTGGTGAACCTCAGCACCACGGGGGCCCTGCTGGAGCACGCCCACGCCGTCCGGATCGGTCAACCCTACGTGCTGGTGATCTCGGCCTCCGGCCAGGAGGTGCGCCTCCGCTGCCGGGTGATCCGCAGCGGCATCCACCAGATCCAGAGCCGCGGGGGGCCGGAGCAGGTGCTCATCTACCGGACCGGCGTCGAGTTCCTGGAGACCCCGGCCGCAAGCCTCCAGGTCCTGCAGGAGTGGATCCAGACCCGGCCGGCCTGAGGGGAGGGGGCGGGCGAGAGCGTGGAGCTGGGCCTGAAGGGGAAGGTGGCGCTGGTTGCGGCGTCCAGCACCGGCATCGGGCGGGCCTGCGCCCTGGGGCTGGCCGCGGAGGGGGCGGCGGTGGCCTGCTGCGCCCGGACAGCCGCCGCCCTGGAGGAGACGGCCCGGGAGATCCGGCGTCAGACCGGGGCCGAGGTGTTCGCCCTCCCCACCGACCTGACGAAACCGGAGGAGATCCGGCGCCTGGTCGAGGCCGTCACGGCCCGCTTCGGCCGCATCGACATCCTGGTCAATAACGCGGGCGGCCCGAAGCCCGGGACCTTCGCCGACCTGACGGAGCAGGATTGGCAGGAGGCCATCACGCTGACCCTCCTCAGCACGCTCCGGCTCTGCGGCGCCGTCATCCCCCGGATGCGGCAGCAGCGGGGGGGGCGCGTCATCAATATCATGTCGGTCTCGATCAAGCAGCCCCTGGACAACCTGATCCTCTCCAACACCCTCCGGGCCGGCGTCGCCGGCCTGGCCAAGTCCCTCGCCAACGAGCTGGGGCGGGACGGGATCCTGGTCAACACCGTCTGCCCCGGCTACACGATGACGGACCGGTTTCTCGGCGTTCATCGGGCCGCCGCCGCACGCCAGGGCATCCCGGTGGAGGAGCTCATCGCCGCCCGGGCGAAGGAGGTCCCCCTCGGCCGGATCGGCACCCCCGAAGAGCTGGCGAACCTGGTCGTCTTCCTGGCCTCGGAGCGGGCCTCCTTCATCACCGGCTGCACGATCCCGGTGGACGGCGGGTTTACCCGGGGGCTGCTGTGACGGGCGCCCCTCCCCCCTTCTCTCTCGAGGGGCAGGTGGCGGTCGTGACGGGCGGGAGCCAGGGGATCGGCCTGGGGATCGCCGAGTCGCTCGGGGCGGCGGGGGCCCGCCTGCTCCTGGTGAACCGGCGGAAGGCGAAGGGGGAGGAGGCGGCCTCGGCCCTTGCGGCCCGGGGGGTCACGGCGCTCCCGGTCGCCGGGGACGTCTCCCGCCAGGCCGACGCGGAGGCGGCCGTCGCGCGCGCCCTCCGGGAGTGGGGGCGCCTCGATATCCTGGTGAACAACGCCGCCGTCCTCACCCGGAAGCCCGCCCAGGAGATGACCGAGGCCGAGCTGGACCGGGAGCTGGCGATCAACGTGAAGGGGGTCTTCCTCTGCGCCGTGGCCGCGAGCCGGCCGATGATGGCCCGCCGCCGGGGCAAGATCATCAACCTCTCCTCCGTCGGGGCCTTCATCGGGCTCCCGGAGCGGGCGCTCTACTCGGCGACCAAGGCCGCGGTCACGCAACTCACCCGCTCGCTCGCCCTGGAGTGGGCCGAGCACGGGATCAACGTCAATGCCATCGCTCCGGGGTTCGTGCGCACCGACATCAACCGAGCCTACCTCGAGGCGGACCCCGCGCGTCTCGCGCGCTTCGTCGCCCAGATCCCGTGGGGCCGGCCCGGCACGCCGCAGGACATCGGCCCTCTCGCCCTCTACCTTGCCTCTCCCGCTTCCGACTACGTGACCGGGCAGACCTTCGTGATCGACGGCGGCTGGACCATCGCGTAGTGCCGGCCCGCGCGGGCCGACGGGGTTTTTGCGGTTGACGGCTGTGCGGAATTTCTCTACCGTGAGTCCACTCCCCGCCGCACTTGCTTTCCGAGTTTTCTGGTGTTGAACGGCACGACCGCAAACTGACAACCCACTGGCGTGGCCCGTGATTCGGTCGGGCGGGGGCGGGAGGGCCACCCGGAGATAGAGGAGCGGGGGATGGCCAAGCGTCTGGTGGACCTCGTGCGGTCGGTGGACACGGTCCTGGAGGAGCGCAAGCGGCTGAGCAAGCGCGAGGGGCTCCTCGTGCGGGCGCTCAACCGCGCGCTGGCGAAGATGGGCTACGCGATCGTCGCGGTCAAGGCGGGCGGGCAGCGGCGGCGGCGGCGCCGCCGGGCCGGGCGCCGCGGCCGGCGGAGGGCGGCGAAGAAGGCCTGAGGCGCGGTCCGCGAGGGGGGCGCGGCGGTGCTGGCCAAGGTCCTGACGGGTGCCCTGTTGGGCATCGACGCCTACGTGGTGGAGGTGGAGGTGGACCTCGCACCCGGGCTTCCCTCCTTCGCCACCGTGGGCCTCCCGGACGTCGCTGTCCGAGAGGCGAAGGACCGGGTCAAGGCCGCCCTCACGAACACCGGGTTCGAGTTCCCCGCGCGGAGGATCACGGTGAACTTGGCCCCCGCCGACATCCGGAAGGAAGGGGCCGCCTTCGACCTGCCGATCGCCGTCGGGATCCTGGCGGCTTCCGGGGCGCTCCCCCAGGAGCCTCTCGGCCGGTTCCTCCTGCTGGGGGAGCTCGCCCTCGACGGCGCGGTCCGCCCGATCCGGGGCGGGCTCCCGGTTGCGGTGGCGGCAGCCGAGACCGGGCTCCAGGGCCTGCTCCTCCCCCAGGCCAACGCGACGGAGGCGGCGGTGGTCGAGGGGATCCAGGTCTACGGCGTGGAGAGCCTGCCCCAGGTGGTAGGGTTCCTCCGGGGGGCGCTCTCCCTGGCCCCCGTCGCGGTGGACCCGGCCTCGACCCTCGCCGGGGCGGATGCCCCAGAGGAGGACTTCGCCGAGGTCCGGGGGCAGGCGCACGCGAAGCGGGCCCTCGAGGTCGCCGCGGCAGGCGGGCACAACGTCCTCCTCATCGGCCCGCCGGGCGCCGGCAAGACGATGCTGGCGAAGCGGCTCCCGGGCATCCTCCCGCCTCTCACCCTGGAGGAGGCCATCGCCGCCACCAAGATCCACAGCGTCTGTGGCCTCCTGCGCGAGGGCGCCGCGCTCCTCCGGGCGCGGCCCTTCCGCGCCCCGCACCACAGCATCTCCGACGCCGGCCTCATCGGCGGCGGCTCGGTCCCGCGCCCCGGGGAGGTGAGCCTGGCCCACAACGGAGTTCTCTTCTTGGACGAGCTGCCCGAATTCAAGCGCCACGTCCTGGAGGCGCTCCGCCAGCCCCTCGAGGAAGGCTTCGTCACGGTCGCCCGCGCCGCCTCCGTCCTCGCGTTCCCCGCCCGCTTCACGTTGGTCGGCGCCATGAACCCCTGCCCCTGTGGGCACCTGACGGACCCCCAGAAGGCCTGCCGCTGCTCCCCGGGGGAGATCCAGCGCTACCGCGCCCGCGTCTCGGGCCCGCTGCTCGATCGCATCGACCTGCACGTGGAGGTCCCCCCGGTCCGGGCACCGGACCTGCGGGCCGGGGCGGAGGCCGAGCCGTCGGCGGCCATCCGCAAGCGGGTGGCCGCCGCGCGGCAGCTCCAGACGCAGCGGTTCGCCCGGGCGCGGATCACCTGCAACGCCCACATGACCGGGCGGCGGATCCGCCGCCACTGCCCCCTGGATGGCGAGGGGGAGCGCCTCCTGGAGCAGGCGGTGACGCGTCTCGGCCTCTCGGCCCGGGCCTACGACCGGGTGCTGAAGGTCGCCCGGACCATCGCCGACCTGGAGGACGCAGCGGCTGTCGCCCCGCCCCACCTTGCGGAGGCGATCCAGTACCGGGCCCTGGACCGGGCCCTGGCCGTCTCGTAGCGTGGCCGGGCGGGCGGGGCGCCGGCGGATCCCGGAGCGGTGGCGGCGGCGCCCGACGACGCCGGTGCCGGGAGGGTATCCTGACAACGGAGGAAATCGCGCAATGAGCCGACGGAAGATACGACAAGCCTTGGCAAGCGTCAGCCTCGTGGCCGCGGCGGCTCTCCTGGGTGGCTGCCCCCTGGTCGTGCTGGGGGGGGCCGCGGCCATCGGCGGCGGGATCGCCTACACCCAACTGAACCAGGCGGAGAAGACCTTCGAGGCGGAATTCGCCCGGGTTGAGCGGGCGGCCCGCGAGGCCCTCGAGGCGCTGGAGATGACCCCGATTGCCCGGGAGGAGCGCCAGAAGGCGGGGATGAACGAGGAGCGCCTGGAGCTGACCACCTTCGCCCGGAGCCTGAAGATCGTGATCAATGTGGACCGGGTCCAGCCCTCCGGCGTCAAGGTCCGCGTGGACGCCCAACGCGGAACGATTCAGCGGGACAAGGCCACCGCCACCGAGATCCTCACGAAGATCGACGAGTTGCTCGCGCGGGCCTGACGCCCCCGCTCTCGAGGTGCACCGGGATACGCCGTGAGCGGCCCCATCGGGATCACGCTCCTGGGTCTGCTCCTGATCCTGGGGGGTGTTGGCCTCGGGGCAAGCCAGCTTGCTGCCACCCTGGCGTTTCCGGTCACGCTGGCCGGGATGCTGGTGGCGCTCTGGGGCGCCCTCCGGATGCTCTGGGTCCTGCTGCGGCAGAAGTGAGTCAGGAGCGGCCCCCCGTCGCGTCCCTGCGGCAGGTGGTGCCTCCCGCCACCCCCCGCTGATCCCCGCAAAACCCGTGGGCAATCCGCCCGCCCTGTGCTAGCCTGCGGCGCAGGACCCGGGAGGAGTGGTGGCGTGCGGGAGTGGGGAAAAGCGGTGGGGGTGGTCGGCGAGGGTCTCGGTCCCTTCCTGGCGCTCTTCAGGTCCCTCCCCCCTTCTGTCTCCCTGGAGTTAGTCTCTTCCGACGCCGGGCGCACCGCCGTGCGGAGGGAGGCCTTCGCCATCGCCCCCTGCATCGGGGGAAGGGCGTGCCCGGTGTGGACCCCGGAATGAGCCGGAGGCGCTGGGGGCGATGCCGGTGACCCTAGAGGAGGTGTTCCGGGAGACCCTCCGCCTCCGGCCGGCGCCGGGGCCGGCGCCGCGCCTCGAGGGGACCCTCACCTTCCTGCCGGAGCTGCAGAGCGGATACCCGGGGACCGCTCACGGCGGGGCCGTGACGGCGGCGATCGCCGAGGCGGGGGCCCGGCTCCTCGGGCTGGCCGGCATCGCGCCCCCGGAAGCAGGCGCCCTCACCACCAGCGCGGCCCTTCGCAAGCCGCTCCCCCTCGGCACTGCAGTCCCCGTGGCCGTGGCCCTCGAGGCCCGGGAGCCTTCGTGGCGCGTGGCGGTCCGGCTCGGCCCGCCCGAGGGACCGCTCGTCGAGGGGGAGCTCCGCCCGGGGGAGCCCATCCGGCTCCCCCCCGGGGCGGACCTCGCCGGCTGGGGGGGGCGGAGCCGGCCGGCCCACCCGGTCCCGGGGCTCGAGTGGTGTCTGGCCTGCGGGAGCAGGAACCCGCTCGGGCTCCAGCTCCGGTTCGACCACGATGCCACGTTCGTCTGGAAGCTCTACGAGCCCCGCGCGCCGTACCAGGGCGAGGACGGGCGCCTCTTCCGCGGGTTCCCCCACATCGCCCTGGACGAGATCGGCTGGTGGCTCGGGGCCTTACGGGCGCAGGAGGTCGGGGTGAGCACCCGGCTCGAGATCACGGTCCAGGGGCGCGCGGCGAACGGGACCCGCGTCCTGCTCTGGGGGAAACGGCAGGCGGTGGTGCCCGCCGATCGGAAGGGGCGGAGCTGGCTGGCCCCGGCCTACCTCGTGACGGAGGCGGGGGAGCCGCTCGCCGCCGGGCTCGTGACCTTCGCGGCGAGCCGGGCCTATGCTCCGGCCCTCATCCCCCCGCTCGCGGCCGGGAGCGCGCCGGAGGCCATCCGCCGCGTCTTCCCCCAGTACGCCCCGTCATGAGCGCTCCGGCCATCGTCTTCTACATCACCGGCCACGGGTTCGGCCACGCCACCCGGATGATCGCCGTCATGCAGGCGCTCCGGGAGGCCGAACCGGCCGTGCGCCTGATCGCCCGGACCGCGGTGCTCCCCGCGCTCTTCGCGGCGCACCTCGGGGAGGCCGTCACGGTGGTCCCGGGGGCGGTGGACGTGGGGACCGTCCAGCACGACTCGCTCCGCCTGGACAAGACCGCCTCCCTGCGGGCGTATGCGACCTTCCTGGCCGAGCGCCCCGACCGGGCCGATTCCGAGGGCCGCTGGCTGCGGCAGGTGGGGGCGGCCCTCGTGGTGGGAGACATTCCCCCCCTCGCCTTCGAGGCGGCCAGCGCCGCGGGGGTGCCGGGGATCGCCATCACCAATTTCTCCTGGGACTGGATCTATGCCCCCTACGTCGCCCAGGAGCCGGCCTTCGCCCCCCTTCTCCGCCAGATCCGGGAGGCCTACGGCCGCTCCACCCTGCTCCTCCGGTTACCGCTCCACGGGGACCTCAGCGCCTTCCCCGCCGTCCGGGACGTTCCGCTGATCGCCCGGCGCGTGCCCCGGGACCGGGCGGCCGTCCGCGGGGTCCTCGGCCTCTCCGGGGAGGAGCCGCTGGTCGTCCTCTCCTTCGGTGGCTTCGACCTGTACGGGATCGACTTCAGTCGGCTGGGGCACCTGAGCGGCTACCGCTTCGCCGTCGGGCGGCCGGTCGCGGGGGCCCCGCCCAATGTGCTGGGCGTTCCTCCGGACCGGGTCCGCCACGACGAGCTGGTGGGCGCGGCGGATGCCGTGATCACCAAGCCCGGCTACGGGATCGTGTCGGAGTGCCTGGCGCACCGGATCCCCGTGGTCTACACCTCGCGGGGGGAGTTCGCCGAGTACGGGCCCCTGGTCACGGGGCTGCACCGCTACACGGTGGCGACCTTCATCTCCAACGAGGACCTGCTGGCCGGGCGGTGGGGGCCGGCCCTCCAGAAGGTGGTGGGGGCGCCCCTCCCGCGGGAGCGCCTGGAGCCGACGGGGGCGGACGCGGCGGCGCGGACGCTTCTCACGGCGGCGGGGCTGGGCACGGCGGTGGGGGAGGGGCGCGGGGCACCGGGCCGCCTCTCCGGGGAGCGGTAGGGTGAGTCGCGCGGAGGGGAGCGGAAGTCGGACGGGTGCGGCGGTCGCCCTGGCCGCCCGCATCGGGCGCCTGGAAAGCGAGGGGGCTTTCGATGTCCTGGTGCAGGCCCGGGCCCTGGAGGCCGCCGGCCGGGACGTCATCCACCTCGAGATCGGAGAGCCCGACTTTCCCACCCCGGCCTTCATCCGGGAGGCGGCCGTGCGGGCGCTGGAGGAGGGCCACACGCGCTACGGGCCGCCGGCCGGTTTGCCCGAGCTCAGGGAGGCCATCGCCGAGGCCGTGGCCGCGCGGTGCGGCGTGCCGGTCCACCCCGAGGAGGTGGTGGTGACCCCGGGAGCGAAGCCCATCATGTTCTTCGCCGCCCTCGCCCTGGTCGAGCCCGGGCGGGAGGTCATCTACCCCGACCCCGGCTTCCCGATCTACCGCTCGGTGGCCGCCTTCGCCGGCGGCCGACCCGTCCCGGTCCCCCTGCGCGAGGCCCAGGGCTTCGCCTTCGACCTGGACGCGTTGGCTGCCGCGGTGAACCCGCGCACCGCGCTCCTCATCCTCAACTCCCCGCAGAACCCGACGGGCGGCGTCCTCGGCCTCGAGGACCTGGAGGCCATGGCCGAGATCACCGGCCGCCACGGGGTCCCGGTCCTGGCCGACGAGGTCTACCACCGGTTCCTCTACGAGGGGGAGCACCGGAGCATCCTGAGCCTCCCCGGGCTGAAGGAGCGGGTGATCCTCCTGGATGGCTTCTCGAAGACCTACGCGATGACCGGATGGCGCCTCGGCTTCGGGGTCATGCCCCGGCCGTGGGCCGAAGCGATGGCCCGGCTCATGGTCAACTCCAATTCCTGCACCGCGAGCTTCACCCAGCGGGCCGGGTGGGCGGCGCTGACAGGAGACCAGGAGCCGGTCGCCGCCATGGTGGCCGCCTTTCGCCGGCGCCGGGACCTGGTGGTGGCCGGCCTGAACGGGATCCCGGGGGTGCGCTGCCTTGCCCCCCGCGGGGCCTTCTACGCCTTCCCGAACGTCTCCGGTCTCGGCCGGCCCGCCCAGGCCCTCGCGGACTTCCTCCTCCACGAGGCGGGTGTGGCCCTCCTCTCCGGCACCGCCTTCGGCGCGAACGGGGAGGGATACCTGCGCCTCTCCTACGCGGCGGGTGAAGACCGCCTGCGGGAGGCCCTCCGTCGGATGCGCGATGCCCTGGCCGTCCTGTAGCCGCCCCTGCGCGCTCGCCGCGCCGGCCCTGCTGGCGCTGGGCGCGCTCCTCCTCCCCTCTCCCGGATCCGCCGCCCCGCCCCGCTCCCTCACGCTGGCCGAGCCGGCGGCCGCCGGCATGTCGGCGATGCGCCTGCAGGAGATCGAGGACCTCCTCCAGGAGGCGGTCGGCGAGCGGCGCCTCCCCGGAGCGGTCGTCCTCGTGGCGCGGCAGGGGCACGTGGTCTTCTGGCGCGCGGTGGGGGATCGGGCGCTCCTGCCCGAGCGCCGTCCGATGAACCTCACCACCATCTTCGACGTCGCCTCCCTCACCAAGGTCGTGGTGACGGTCCCCCTCGTTCTCCAGCTCGTGGAGGAGGGCCGGGTCCGCCTCGGGGACCCCCTGCAGCGGCACCTGCCGGAGTTTCGAGGGCACCCGGCCGGCCGGGCGACGCTGGAGCAGCTCCTCGTGCACACCTCGGGTCTCCCCCCCGGCCTGCCCCGGGAAGACGCCTCGAAGGGGCTGGCCGCCGTCCTCCAGGCGATCCGGCGGGAGCGGCCGCTTCACCCCCCGGGCGCCCGCTACCTCTACGGCGATTTGAACTACATCCTCCTGGGGGCGCTCCTGGAGCGGGTCACGGGGCGGCCCCTCCCGGTCCTGGCGCAGGAGCGGATCTTCGCGCGCCTGGGGATGCGCGACAGTGCCTTCAACCCGCCGGAAGCCTGGCGGGACCGCATCGCCCCGACGCAGATGGTGGATGGGCTCGTGCGCCACGGGGTCGTCCACGACCCGCTGGCCTTCCGGATGGGGGGCGCGGCGGGCCACGCCGGCCTCTTCTCGACGGCCGAGGACCTGGCCCGCTTCGCCCAGGCGATGCTGAACGGCGGCGCCTACGGGGGCGGGCGGATCCTTCAGCCCCGGACGGTGGCCCGCATGGTGAGCCCGCTTCCCCTCCCGGGCGCCCGCGGCCGGCGGACGCTGGGCTGGGACGTGGACTCTCCCGCCGCCGTCCGGGGGATCCACACCTCCCCCGGCTCCTTCGGTCACACCGGATTCACGGGGACCGCCCTCTGGATCGACCAGCCCACCGAGACCGTCGTGGTCTTCCTCAGCAACCGCGTCCATCCGGATGGCACCGGCGACCTCACCGGGCTCCGGGGAGCCGTGACGTCGGCGGCGGGGCGGGCCCTCCTGGACGGCCCCGATCCGGAGCCGGGGGAGGCGACGGTCGCCGTCCGGCCGGGGGTGGAGGTTCTGGAGAGCCTGGCCTGGGTCCCCCTCATGGGCCAGAGGGTCGGGCTGGTCACCAACCAGACGGGGCAGGACCGGGAGGGGCACCGGACGGCGGACTTGCTGCGGGACGGAGGGGTCCGGCTGCGGGCCCTCTTCAGTCCGGAGCACGGCCTGGGCGGGACCGCGGAGGGTCCGATCCCGGCGGCCACCGACGCCGCCTCCGGGCTGCCGGTGTACAGCCTCTACGGATCCACGCTGCGCCCCATGCCCCCGATGCTCCGGGGCCTCGACCTCCTCCTCTTCGACCTGCAGGACGTGGGGACCCGCTTCTACACCTACATCACCACCCTGGGGTACGTCCTGGAGGCGGCCGCCCTGGAGGGTCTGCCGGTCGTGGTCCTGGACCGCCCGAATCCCATCACCGGGCGCATCGTGGAAGGACCGGTCCTGGACCCCG
Source organism: Candidatus Methylomirabilis sp. (assembly GCA_036000645.1). NCBI lineage: Bacteria > Methylomirabilota (SeqCode) > Methylomirabilia (SeqCode) > Methylomirabilales (SeqCode) > Methylomirabilaceae (SeqCode) > Methylomirabilis (SeqCode) > Methylomirabilis sp. (SeqCode). Next base: position 8,342 of record DASYVA010000094.1, on the reverse strand, counting down.
ACCTGACCTCCTTCACCGGTTACCACCCCCTCCCCATCCGCCACGGGATGACCGTGGGGGAGCTGGCCCGTCTCTTCAACGGCGAGCGGGGGACGGGAGCGGAGCTGACGGTCATTCCGGTCCGGGGATGGAAGCGGGAGCAGTGGTTCGACCAGACCGGACTCCCCTGGGTGAACCCCTCCCCCAACATCCGGAGCCTCGCGGCGGCCACCCTGTACCCGGCGGTGGGCCTGCTGGAGTCGGCCAACGTCTCCGTGGGTCGGGGGACCGAGCTCCCCTTCGAGGTTCTGGGGGCTCCCTGGATCAACGGGGAGGCGCTGGCCGCCGCTCTCGTTGCCCTGCAGCTCCCCGGCGTCCGGTTCGACCCCACGCGCTTCACCCCCCGGGCGTCCGTCTACGCGGGGGAGGCCTGCCAGGGGGTGCGGCTCCTCCTCACGGACCGGGAGAGCTTCCGGGCCGTCCGCACCGGCCTCGAGATCGGCGCCGCCCTGCACCGGCTCTACCCCGGGACCTTCGAGCTGGAGAAGGTGCAGCAGCTCCTCGGGAACCGGACGGCGATGGAGTGGCTCCGGCGGGGAGACGGGCGGGCGGCGGCGGAGGCGGAGCCGGAGGCGCTGGAGGCCTTCCTCCGGGTGCGGGAGCGGTACCTGCTCTACTAATGCAAACGACCGCATGAACGCGACACGGTCCGGGTCCTGGCACCGGCGCCACCCGGACCGTCTGTCACACGACGTATGTCGTTGGTGTTAGGATCCGGAACCGAGGCGCGCCACGGTCTGGCCGGGCAGCGGAGTGCGGAGGAGATGCGCGCGGGACCGGGGGACGGTGACGGCGGCCGGATCGCCGTCGCTCACGAAGCGCTCACCCGGTTGGCGGGCGAAGTGGTCGAGCCAGCGCGTGAGCTCCGCGGACGTGGCCTGGATCCGGGGGAGGTGGAGCGGGTCGAAGGCGGCGGCGAAGGGCGAGGGCGCAGGTCCCCCCGCGACCATCAGGATCGCCTCGTGGCGGTAGGCGATTCCGTGGGCCTCTCCCGCAACGGCGGCGGCCAGGTCGGAGGGGTAGGCGCCGAAGGGGAGGGCCAACGTCCGGACGCGGTACCCCGGGACCGCCTCCTGGATGACCCGCAGGGCCGAGGCGAGCTGGTAGCGGATCGTGGCCGCGTCGGCCCGGCCCAGGTTGGCGTGCCAGAGGGTGTGGTTGCCGATCTCGAATCCCAGCTCCACCAGGTGGCGGAGCTTCTGCCGCTCGTGGGCCGGCTGGCCGAAGAGCCGGTGCGGCTGTGCGGCGGCCGGCAGCACGTAGAAGGTGGCCCGGGCCGCGAAGTCGGGGTGACCCCGGTGAAAGTCCAGGAGAATGCCGACGGCCGAGTCCGGGTCAATCTGGACGTCCCCGTCCTGCTCCAGGTACCGGAACTGGCCGGGCGAGGAGTCATCGAAGGTGAGGACGACGGGGCTGAGGCCTGCGGGCAGGTCGATCCGGCCGTCGAGGAGGTCCCCGAGCCGGACGGGCCGGTAGCCCTCCTCGTAGAGACGGGAGAGGTCGGCGCGGAAGTTCTCCACGCTCCGCGTCCATCGGTCCTCGGCCGGGCCGATCCGGTGGTACTCCAGGATCAGGATCTGCCCCACCTCGTTCGGCGGCCGGGCGGGGAGGACCGCGAGGGGCGGGGGGGCGGCCGTTGCGGGGGGCGCCAGGGCGAGGCGGGAGGCGGCCCCCGCGCCCGCGAGCAGACAGAGGCCCCCCGCGGCGGCGAGGAGGAGGCCGCGCCGGCTCACTCCGGGGGCTATGGGAGAACCCCGTCGGGGGGCGCGGGCTCGGCCGCCTCTGTCAGGGCAGTGGCCTCGACGACCTCCGGCGTAGGCGCACCATGGGCCGCCGCGGCCGCCGGCACGATGTGGGCGGTTTCCGTCTCCGTCTCCGGCGCAGCCTCGACGGCCTCCGCCGCCGGCACGGCCCCGTTCTCGCTCCGCCGGGCCACCAGGGCGTCCGCCGTGTACCGGGAGCGCGGGTTCCAGAGCATCCAGCCGTCCACGCCGACCGCCTCTTCGGAGGCCCGGGTCTGGGCGAGGACGTCGTCGCGGGTGTACCGGCGGCGGTCAAAGGCGTAGTCGCGGAAGTCCTGCAGCCAGGGACGGATCCGGACCGGGTGCCCCCGGAGGCGCTGGCGGCCCCGCGCGAGGCTCCGGTAGACGATCTCGTAGGGGTAGGCGACCGAGTAGCGGTACCCCGGGATCCCCAGGTGGTAGGAGGAGGGATAGACCATCGGCGAGAGGACGTCCACGTGGCGGGCCATGTCCTCGATCCGCTGGCCGATGCCGGTGTCGTCGGTGCGCCAGAGGGTGTAGCCGAAGACATCGGCGGCCACGAAGGCGCCGAGGGGCTTCACGGCCGCGGCCGCCTCCGCGAGGAAGCCATTGATCGCCGCAAGGCGCTCCGTGAGCTCGGGCGGCTGGGAGTACAGCGCGTGCTCGATCCGGCCGTCCGTGGGGAAGCGGACGTAGTCGAACTGGATCTCGTCGAACCCCTTCTCGGCCGCCTCCCGCGCAACCGCGGTGACGTAGGCCCAGACCTCGGGCCGGAACGGGTCCACCCAGGCGAGCCCCTCGTTGTCGAGCCAGGGTTCCCCGGTCCGCTCGTCCCGGACGGCCCACTCGGGGTGGGCCGCGGCCAGGACCGGGTCCTTGAAGGTCACGATGCGGGCGATGGTGTAGATCCCCTGCGCCCGGAGGGTCGGCAGCAGGACGTCCACGTCGCGGAAGGTGGTGATCCGGGTCGCCCCGATCGCCTGCGCCAGCGGAACCTGGCTCTTGTAGGAGATGAATCCCCGGTCGCCCTTCACGTCGATGATGAGGGTGTTGAGCGGGGTCCGCTCCAGAAGCTCCAGGGTCCGGGCCCGGATCGCCCGGTCCCCGATGCCGTAGAAGGTGAGGTACACGCCCCGGGGGGTGAAGGGCTCCAGGCGGACGGTCACCTCCCGGTCCTCTCCGGCGGGGACCAGGACCTCCGCCGCCCGGTGGTTCAGGGCCTTCACGCGGACCATTCCCCCATCGCGCGCGAAGGGGAGCTGGAAGCGGCCCTCCTCGGCGACGGCCAGGACCTGTCCCTCGGAGAGGATGCGGGCCCCGGTGAGGGGCTGGCCGGTCTCCGCGTCCTCGACCACCCCGCGGAGGCGCGGGGCGCCCGGGGCCGCGATCGGGTGCGGGCGGGCCACCCGGTACCAGGGCGGCCGCTCCGGGAAAGCCACCTGCGCGAGGATCGGCGGGGACGCCCCCCGCGCCGCTCCCGGCCCGCCGAGGGCGGGGGAGGGCCTCCGGGGGTCGCGGAAACGCTCGCTCTGTTCCCCCGTCCGTGCGGCCGCGAGGTCGGCGCGGGTGGACACTGCCGGCGCAGCCTCCGCGAGACGGGCCGCCGCCGGCGGGGGCTCCAGGGCGAGCGGGGGATGCAGGCCGGGACGCACCGCCAGGAGACCCGCGACCTGGAGCGTCAGGAGCAGCGTGAGGACGAGGCCGGGCTCAAGGCACAGGCGCCAGCGGGGAGCGTTGCGGCGAGGCCGACGGGCGGAACGCCGGGAGTTCCAGGGCACGGCGGATCATCCTTTCGGCGACCTGCGGTTGGGCCATGAGGCGTCGTCAGGGGGGGTGCAAGAGGGGTGCCGCGGGACGCGGCGGCGGCCGGGAGCCCCGGCGCGTCCGGGCCGCGGCATAACGGGCCGCGCCGCGGGCCATGCAGAAATTGTCGTCGGGAGGACGGCGGAGGAGGACCTGTTACGAAAGCCCTCAGGCTAAGAAGCCCCCTTCTGGCCGGGACGTGCGCCCTCACCCTGGCGGCGGCGGGCGCCTGCGCCCGCGGCCCGAGGGCTGAGGAGGGTGGTCTGACCGTGGCGCTGGAAAGCGCGCCCGCCACCCTCGACCCGCGGCTGGCGACCGATGCCGTTTCGGTGCACCTGAGCGGTCTCCTGTTCAACGGCCTGACCCGGCTCGACCCGCAGGCCGAGCCGGTGCCGGACCTGGCGGCGCGCTGGGAGGTCACGGGGGGGAAAGCCTACCGGTTCACCCTCCGCCGCGGCGTGCGGTTCCACGACGGGCGGGAGCTCACCGCGGAGGACGTGGCCTACACCCTCCGGAGCGTCCAGGATCCGGCCCTCGGCTCCCCGCTCCGGGGCGCGCTCGAGCCGGTGGAGAGCATCCGGGTTCTGGACCGCCATACCCTCCGCCTGGATCTCCGGGGGCCGTACGCGCCGCTCCTCGCCGCGCTCGCCGTCGGCGTCGTCCCGCGCCCCGCGGAAGGTGGGGGGGCGACCGGGGCCGTTCCGGTCGGCACCGGGCCCTATCGTCTCGCCCGCCTCGTTCCCCGGGAGCAGGTGGAGCTCACCGCATTCCCCGACCACTTCGCCGGCCCCCCGCGCATCGCCTCCCTCCGGTTCCGGGTGATCCCGGACGCGACGACGCGCCTGCTCGAGCTGCGCAAGGGGACCGTGGACCTTCTGCCGGGGGGCCTGCCGCCGGAGCTCCTCCCGGCGGTCCGGAGCCTGCCCCACGTCCAGGTCCTCACCGGGCCCTCCAGCAACACGACCTATCTCGCCTTCAACCTGCGGGACCCGATCCTCCGGGACCGCCGGGTCCGGGCCGCCATCGCCTCGGCGCTGGACCGCGACGGTCTGGTCGCCCACCTGATGCGCGGGCTGGCCGAGCCGGCCACCGGGCTCCTGCCGTCCCGCCACTGGGCATACCGGGGCGACGTGCAGCAGGTCCCGCACGACCCCGCCCGGGCGAAGGCGATGCTGGACGCGGCGGGCTACCCCGCCGGGCCGGACGGCGTCCGGTTCCCCCTCACGTTCAAGGCGACGACCGCCGAGCTGAGTCGGGCGCTGGGCGAGGTCGTCCAGGAGCAGCTCCGAGAGGTGGGCATCCGGGTCCGGATCGTCAGCCACGAATGGGGGACCTTCTTCGCCGACATCCGCTCCGGGAACTTCCAGGTGACCGCCCTGACCTGGGTCGGGATCGCCGACCCGGACTACCTCCACTACATCTTCCATTCGGCGAGCGTCCCCCCGCACGGCGCGAACCGGGGCGCCTACGCGAACCCGGAGGTGGACCGGCTGCTCGAGGCGGCGCGGGGGACGGCGGACCGGGAGGCGCGGCGGGCCCTCTACGGCCGGGTCCAGCAGATCCTGGCCGAGGACCTCCCCTACGTCTTCCTCTGGCACGAGGTGCGCTTCGCGGCCCTCAAGGCCGACCTCCGCGGCTTCCGTCTCCTCCCTGCCGGTGACTTCAGCGCCCTCCGGGAGGTGCACTGGGCGCGATGAGACGGTTCCTCCTGCGCCGGCTCCTACTCCTCCTCCCCATCCTGTGGGGCGTCGCCACCCTCGTCTTCCTGCTCATCCACCTGATCCCCGGCGACCCGGTGGAGATCATGCTGGGGGAGACGGCCCTGCCGGCGGCCAAGGCGGCCCTGCGCTCCCGGCTGCGCCTGGACCTGCCGCTGCTCACCCAGTACGGCGTCTTCCTTTCGGGACTGGCCCGCGGGGACCTGGGGGCCTCCTTCGTGACCCAGGAGCCCGTGGCGGGGATGATCCTGCGGACCCTCCGCGCGACGGTCGAGCTCGCCGCCGCGGCCCTGGCCGTCGCCCTCTCCCTGGCCCTGCCCCTCGGGACCGTCGCCGCCGTCTTCGCCGGCCGCCCGGCCGACCGGCTGTCCATGGGGGCGGCCCTCCTCGGCCTCTCCGTCCCGAACTTCGTCCTGGGTCCGCTCCTCATCCTCGCCTTCGCCATCGGCACCGGCACCTTCCCGGTCTCGGGCCGCGGGGGGGCGGCATCCGTGGTGCTGCCGGCCCTCACCCTGGGGCTGGCCCTGGCCGCGCTCCTCTCCCGGATGACGCGGGCCAGCCTCGCGGAGGTCCTGACCCGGGAGTTCGTCACGGCGGCGCGGGCCCGGGGGCTCCCGGAGCGCCGCGTGATCCTGCGCCATGCGCTCCGCAACGCCGCCATCCCGATCCTCACCGTCCTGGGGCTGCAGGCGGGGGCGCTCCTCTCCGGCGCCATCATCACCGAGACCATCTTCTCGTGGCCCGGGCTCGGCCGGCTGACCCTGTACGCCATCCAGACACGGGACTTCCCCCTGGTGCAGGGCTGCGTGATGACCATCGCGGCGATCTACGTCCTGGTCCACCTGACGACCGATTGCCTCTACGCGTGGGTCGACCCCCGGATCCGCTACGATGCGTAGCCGTCCCCTCCTCCTCGGCACCTCGCTGCTGGTGGCGCTCCTGGCCGGCCTGGCCCTCTTCGCGCCGCTCCTGGCCCCAGCGCCGGCGACCCAGCAGGTCCTGCGGGAGGGCCTTGAGGGCCCGAGCCTTGCCCACCCCTTCGGCCAGGACCGGCTCGGGCGGGATGTCCTGAGCCGGGTCCTGTTCGGGGGACGGGTCTCTTTCACGGTGGCGCTGCTGGCGGTGGGGATCTCGCTCACCGTCGGCGTTCTCATTGGGGCGGCGGCCGGGCTCTGGGGCGGCTGGGTCGACGAGATCGCCATGCGGGCCGTGGACATCCTTCAGGCCTTCCCCGGCATCCTCCTCGCCATCGCCCTCGCCGCCATCCTGGGGCCGAGCCTCACGAACGTCATCCTGGCCCTCTCCGCCATCGGCTGGGTCGGCTACGCCCGGCTCGCCCGGGGGCAGGTCCTGGTGGTGCGGGAGGCCGAGTTCGTGGAGGCCGCCACGGCGCTCGGGTCCGGACGGGGCCGCCTCCTCTTCCGCCACCTGCTCCCGAGCATCCAGGGCCCCGTCATCGTGGAGGCCACCTTCGGCCTGGCCGGGGCCGTCGTCGCCGAGGCCTCCCTCTCCTTCCTCGGGTTGGGGGCGCAGCCCCCCACCCCCTCCTGGGGGGCGATGCTGAACGAGGGGCGGCAGTACCTGCTGGTCGCGCCGCACCTCACGCTGTTCCCCGGCCTCTGCGTCTCGGCCACGGTCCTGGCCTTCAACTTCCTGGGGGACGGCCTCCGGGACCTCCTGGATGTGCGGCGGCGATGAGCACGGGGACGACGTCGGTCGGTGACCTCTTCCTCCTGGGATTCGAGGGGACAGCGCCGGACGCGGCCCTCCGGGAGTGGTTCGAGGCGCTCCGCCCGGGGGGCGTGGTCCTCTTCGGGCGCAACATCCTCGCCCCGGAGCAGGTGGCGGAACTCACCGCGGCGCTGCAGCGGTGGCGGGGAGAGCGCCCGCTCCTGGTGGCGGTGGACCAGGAGGGGGGGCGCGTCAGCCGCTTCGGGCCCCCGTTCACGGTCCTTCCGGGGAACGGCGCCCTGGGGCGGGCGGGGGACGTGGCGCTGGCGGAACGGGTGGGCCGCGTCCTGGGCACGGAGCTCGGTGCCGTCGGGGTCACCCTGAACCTGGCGCCCGTCCTGGACCTCCGGGTGGGCCCCGGGAACCCGGTCCTGGGGGAGCGGTGCCTGGGGGAGGATTCGGCATCGGTGGCGGCCCTGGGGGCCGCCTTGGTCCGCGGGATGCAGGGGGCGGGGGTGGGGGCGACGGCCAAGCACTTCCCCGGGCACGGCGGGACAGCCGTGGACTCCCACGAGGCCCTCCCCGTGGTCCCGGCGGAAGCCGCGTGGCTCACGGGAACGGCCTGTGCCCCGTTCCGGGCGGCGGTGGCGGCGGAGGTCGCGGGCATCATGACGGCGCACGTCTGCTATCCCGCCCTGGACCCGGACCTCCCGGCCACCTTCTCCCCCCGGATCCTGGGCCTCCTCCGCCGGGACCTCGGCTTTGGCGGGGTGGTCATGTCCGATGACCTGGGCATGGGCGCCATCGCCCGGACCTGGCCCGTGGAGGAGGCCGCCGTGCTGGCCCTGCAGGCGGGCGCCGACGCGATCCTCATCGCCGCCGATGCCTCCGCCCAGGCCCGCGCGCGCGCCGGGGTCGAGGCGGCCGTTGCCGCCGGCCGCCTCCCGGCCGCGCGCCTGGCCGAGGCGGCGGCCCGCCTCGCGGCCCTCCGCCGGAAGGTCGGCCTCCCGCGCCCCCTCCCGCCAGGACCCCTGCGGGCCGTCCTCGGGTGCGGTCCCCACCAGGCCACCGCCTCCGCGCTCGCCCGCTGGGCGGTGTAGCGCCCTTGGCATTCACCGGAGCCTCCCGTATAATGGCCGGGCGCCGCGGCCTTCTGCGCCTCAGAGACCCCGACCGGAAGGAGATCCCGCCGGTGTCCCGCTGCGTGGAATCCTCGGGCCTCCCGGAGCGGGCCGCGTAGGGCGATGGCCACCCCCCGCAAGCGGCCCCGCCTCCGCCTTCGCAAGCCGGTCGCCAAGCCGACCCGGGTGCACGTTCCCAAGACCGCCTACAGCCGCCGCCGGGAGAA
>DASYVA010000093.1 GCA_036000645.1 Candidatus Methylomirabilis sp. | reverse complement strand
AGCTCCCCTTCGGCGTGGATGATCTTCGCCCGCTTCTCCCGCTCCGCCTCCGCCTGCCGGGCCATGGCCCGCTGCATCTCCGCCGGCAGGTCCACGTGCTTCACCTCCACGGCCGTGACCTTCACCCCCCAGGGATCCGTGTGATCGTCAATGATCCGCTGGAGCTGCTGGTTGATCTTGTCCCGCTGGGCGAGCAACTCGTCCAGCTCCGACTGCCCCAGAACGCTCCGGAGGGTGGTCTGGGAGATCTGGGAGGTCGCGTAGAGGTAGTCCTCAACGTTCAGGATGGCCTTCTCGGGGTGGACCACATTGAAGAAGATGACCGCGTTCACTTTGGCCGAGACGTTGTCCTTGGTGATCACGTCCTGGGCCGGGACATCCATGGCCACCGTCCGCAGGCTCACCCGGATGAGCTTGTCAATCACCGGAATCAGGAGGATCAGGCCGGTCCCCCCCTTCCCGTAGATCGGCTTGCGAACCCGGCCGAGGCGGAGAACGACGGCTCGCTCCCACTCCGGCAGGATCTTCACTGCGCTGACGAGGAAGTAGAGGGCGAGGATAACGAAGACGATAGCCGTAATACCGACGTTGAAGATGCTGAAGGGCGACATTTCCCCTCCCCTTATGGCGCCGCGGGCGCCTCAGCCCGTCGCGGGCGCGTCCGGGCGGGCGAGACGGGCGGCGGGGTCCGTCTTCACCTTCCGCACCGTGAGCTTCAGACCATCGATCCCCACCACCTCCACCTGCTCCCCCACCTCCACGACCTCGGACGCCTCGGCGCTCCAGATGGCCCCCTGGACGAAGACCAGGCCGCCCGGCGTGAGCCGCGTCCGGGCCACCCCGACCGTCCCCAGGAGTCCCTCCTTCCCCGTCTGGGGCGTCCCCCGCTGGGCGCGGACGGCCGCCCCCATCAGCAGGACGAAGAAGGCGGTCGTCGCCGCCGTCGCCCCCACGATGGCAGAGACCGAGATGCGCAGGTACGGGGCGGGGGAGTCAATGAGCATGATGGAGCCGAGGACCATCGAGACGATCCCCCCCATGGTCAGGAGCCCGTGAGAGACCACCATCGCCTCGGCGATGAACAGGACGACGGCCAGGAGGATCAGAAGGAGGCCGGCATAGTTGATGGGGAGGGTCTGAAAGGCGTAGAAGGCCAGGATGAGGCAGATCCCGCCCAAGATCCCGGGGAGGATGGCCCCGGGGGTGCTGAATTCAAAGTAGAGGCCAGCCAGGCCCAGGAGGAGCAAGATGTAGGCGATGGTGGGATCGGAGATCACGCGGAGGACCCGGTCCCGAAACGACGGCTCGATCCGGACGAGGGGAGCCCCCTTCGTCCGCAGGGTCACGGGGCCGGAAGGGACCTCCACCCTGCGGCCGTCGATCTTTGCCAGCAGGTCTTCCAGCCGCTCGCTGACCAGGTCAATGACCCCGAGACGCAGCGCCTCCTTCTCGGTCACCGAGACGCTCCTGCGGACGGCGTCTTCCGCCCACTTCACGTTCCGGCCCCGCTTCTCGGCGATGCTCCGGATGTAGGCCGCGGCGTCGTTGGTCACCTTCCGCGCCATCTCCTTGTCCATCTCCCCCCCCATGTTGACGGGATGGGCGGCCCCGATGTTGGTGCCGGGGGCCATGGCGGCGATGTGGGCGGCCAGGGTCAGGAACGCGCCGGCCGAAGCGGCCCGGGCGCCGCTGGGGGACACGTAGACGACGACCGGGACTTCGGAGGCCATCATGTCCTTGATGATGGCCCGCATGGAGACATCCAGGCCGCCGGGGGTATCCAGCTCGATGACGAGCGCCACCGCCCGCTCCTGCTGGGCCTGCTTCAGGCTCGCCGTGATGATGTGGGTCGCGCTGGGCGCGATGATCCCTTCCAGCCGGATCACGTGGACCGGTCGGGGAGCCTCAGGCCCCTGGGCGGCTGCGGCGGCCAGGGTCAGCGCAAGACCCGCGGCCGCCGCGGCGAGGACACGGCGCGTCATGATGGATGTAGCCTAATCGTTTTCCGGGGGCTTGGCAAGGGCCCCGGCCGGTACCACCCCGAGGGAATCCAGGATCGCCGGGGCGAGGTCCGCGATGGTCCGGATCCGGCTGGCAAAGGCCTCCGCCCCCGCTCCCCACACCATCGTGGGGACGGGGTTCGCGGTGTGGGTCTTCCGGGAGAGATCCTCCAGGTTGCCGTGGTCGCTCCCCACCACCACCAGGTCCCGGTCCAGGTCCGTCCCGGCCAGGATCGCCGTCAGGAAGGCATCCAGGTCCTGCAGGAGACGGAGGGCTCGGGGGAAGTCCTGGGCGTGTCCGCAGAGGTCGGTCTGGAAGAACTCGAACATGGTGAAGTCAGAGCGTGCCCCCAGCGCCGCGAGGCGGGCCCCCGCGCCGGCGGGGCTGAGAAGGGGAACATCATAGCCCTGCTCGCGGAGGAGGGCGTTGGTGAAGTCCTGGTAGAGTGCCTCCCCCCGCTTGAGGTCCTCCAGGGTCCGGAGGGGCATGCCGGCCTTGCGCTGGGCCACGGTCGTCACCGACGGGAAGCGGAGCCGGACCTTGTCCTGGAAGAAGCGCGGGCTATAGGCGTTGGCAAAGGCGGCCCGCCGGCCCGCGGCGTTCAGGAGGCCGAAGAGGGAGTGGGCCTCGAGGAGCTCCGCCAGCCGCCGCGTGCAGTACCCGTTGATGTGTCGCCCGGCCAGGAACGGGGCGTTCTTCCCGGTCAGCAGCGCGGTCTGCCCCGTGGCGCTCTGGGGGAGGCCCGGGACGCCGAGGGTGGCATCCGTCGCGACCACGACCCGTCCGTCTACTCCCGGGGCGGGCAGGGACCCTGCCAGACGGAACCAGCGGGTGGGGGCCGCGGCCAGGGGGTTGACCTCCCGGTCGTCGGGCCCCAGGCCCAGGCCATCGATGAAAATGAACAGTACACCCATGCTGGAGCGCCGAGACGCGGCGGCGTACCACGAGGATAGAGGAAGAGACGGGGGGCTGTAAAGCGTTAGGGCAGGGGGAGCAGCGTCGCCTGGAGCGGGACCGCGCCCCGCCGGGGGGGCTCCGCCGAGAACCGGATCGGGCCGAACCAGGCCACGGCCCGCGAGCGCGTGTGCTGGGAGTTGATGAACACGGAGACCTTCCCGACCGGGGGCGGCTCCTCGTGGAAGAGGCGCCGGTAATCCTCCCGGATGTTCCGGGTCTCCTCGAGCCACCTTCCGGCCTTCCCCGGGCCGCTCTGCATCACCACGATCCTGGCGAGGGACGTGGCGGCGCTGGCGAGGCTGCTCCCCGCGGGCGCGGTGGCGTCCCAGACATAACCCAGGACGCGAGTCCGGAGCATGGCCGGGAACAGGGGGAAGACGACGTAGAGCTGGGCGGCCTGGTCGTCCGCCTCCCGCCGGCGGACATCCCCCCCCTCTGGGAGGACATCCACCCGCCAGCTCCAAGACAGGTACGGGAACTCGGCCAGGTCCACCTCCACGTCCCGATGCAGGGCGAAGGAGGTCTCATCGCTCTCCAGGCGGATCACGCCCGTCCCCCGCACCTGGGCCACGGTGAAGCGGGCGGCCCCGGTAAATTCCTGGAGCTGCCACTCCTGCGGGGGAGCCCCCTCATCGGGGCCCGGGATGAAGGCCAGGGAGAGCCCGGGAACCACCCGAGTGGAGGGTTCCTGGGGTGGGGGGGCCGGGGCGCGCTTGCTGCGGTGGGGGCGCGGCGCCCCCATGTCGTGGACGGGAGAAGCGAGGGGAGATGCCAGCGACCACGCGCTTCGGTCCAGCTCCACCAGCGCGGACGCGGCGTCTCGGATGCCGCCGTCGCCCTCTCCCTCGGCCTCGCTCCCCTGTGGGGCGAAAGTGAGGAGCAGGACGAGCACCCCCAGGCCGCCCGCTCCCGGGAGGAAACGGTGCAACCAGCCCGACGTCTGATGGGAAACCGGTCGCGCAGCCATGATGCACCGTCGGGTCTGCAAGCTGCATTCCAGCCCGGGCTTCCCCTACGGTGCCGGCCGCTCCACCTCCCCCCTCTCGAGGCGCTTCGCCTCCTCCCACAGGCGATCCATCTCCTCCAACGTGCTGTCCCGAGGGCTCTTCCCCCGCTTCGCCAGGGCGGCTTCGATGTAGTGGAACCGGCGGAGAAACCGCTCCGTTGTCCCCGTCAGGGCCATCTCGGGGTTCACCCCGACAAACCGCGACAGGTTGACGAGACCGAAAAGCAGATCGCCCAGCTCCGATTCCACTCGGGCGGGATGCCCGGCTGCCAGCGCCCCCCGCAGCTCGGCCCACTCCTCCTCCACCTTGGCCACGACGGGGGGGAGCGCGGGCCAGTCGAAGCCCGCCCGCGAGGCTTTCTCCTGCAGGCGGTGAGCCCGGAGAAGCGCCGGGAGGGGCCGCGGGACGCCGGCGAGGGCGGAGGCCGGTTCCCCATTCGCCTCGCGCTCGTGCTGCTTAATCGCCTCCCAGCGGGCCAGGACCTCCTGAGCGGTCTTGGCGCCCCCCGCCCCGAAGACGTGGGGGTGGCGTCGCACGAGCTTCTCGGTGATGCCCCGGAGGACGTCGGCGATGGTGAACTGGCCGGCCTCCGCGGCCATCTCGGCGTGGAAGACCACCTGCAGGAGGAGGTCGCCGAGCTCCTCCCGGAGCCTGGCCGCCTTTCCCTCCCCGATCGCCTCCAGGACCTCGTACGCCTCCTCCAGCAGGTACGGGGCGATGGAGGAGGATGTCTGCTCCCGGTCCCAGGGGCACCCGCCCGGCCCCCGCAGGCGGGCCATGATGGCGACCAGCTCGGCGAACAGCGGGCCCGGCTCCTCTGGCATGCGCTCCTCCCGCCCGCGGCCGATGGGTACGGCGCGGGTCGGCGGATTATAGCGCGCCGGCCGGGGGGGCGGAAGGCCCGCGCCTCCTTGACAGACCCTCGGTGGCCCGGTGGGTTACTACAAGGGGCAAAAAGGGCTTGACAGGAGCGACCGTGGCGATCATAATGCAAATGGTTTGCAATTATGACTACTCGCCGCGACACGATCTCGCATCTCCTGGCGGACCGGGGCCACCGGCTGACCGGGGCACGGCTGGCCATCGTCGAGGTGCTGGCCGACAGTGACGCCCCGCTCTCCGTGGCGGAGATTCACCGGCGGCTCGGGTCCCGGCGCGCGAACCTCGTCTCGGTGTACCGGACCGTCCACCTCCTGATGGGGATGGGCGTGCTGCGCACGGCCGACCGGGCCCGGCGTGGGCAACGGTACGAGTTGGCCGAGCAGTTCACCGGACACCACCATCATCTGATCTGCCAGGAATGCGAGCGGATCGAGGACCTGGAGGGGTGCCCCCTGGGGCATGAGGCCCTGACCCGTCTCACCGTGCGCCTGCGCCGCGTGCGCGCGTTCCGGGTGACGGAGCACGAGCTGCGACTCTTCGGGCTGTGTCGCAGTTGTGCCGGCTGATTGTTTGGGCTCTCTATTGAAAATGAGTTGCAATATATCCCATGCACGCGCGCCCGGCGCAGGAGCAGCAGGAGCAGACAGATGAACCCCACCCTCCGCGTCCGCCGGTGGCTCCTCGTGTTGCTCGTCCTGGTCGGCGTCGGGTGCGAGCGCGCGCCGGCTCCGCGGACGACGCCGCTGGTGGTCGCGAGCTTCTACCCCCTCTACGAGTTTGCGCGACAGGTCGCCGGGGACCGGGCGGAGGTCGTCTCGCTCGTCCCGGCTGGCGTCGAGCCCCACGACTGGGAGCCCTCGCCGCAGGACGTGGCCCGCGTTCGGCAGGCGGCGCTCTTCGTCTATAACGGTGCGGCCCTGGAGCCCTGGGCGAAGACGCTTGTGAAAAACGTAGGAAGTGCGGAGCTGGTGGTGGTTAATGCCACGGAGGGGCTCGCCCTACTGCCCGCCGGGGGCCCGGCCCACGACGACAGCCGCGGGAAGAGCAAGGATGAGCCGGGAGGGGCCGAGGCGGCCCAGGACCCGCATGTTTGGCTCGATCCGGTCCTGGCGCAGGCCCAGGTGGAGGTGATCCGCGCCGCCCTCGCGAAGGCCGACCCCGCCCAGGCAGAGCAGTATGCGAGCAATGCGCGCGCCTACAGGGAGAGGCTCGCGGCCCTGCACGCGAAGTTCGAGCGCGGGCTCAGCCGGTGCGCGCGCCGTGAGATCATAGTTTCCCACGTGGCGTTCGCCTATCTGGCCAAGCGGTACGGGCTCACGATGGTCTCGGTGGCGGGCCTCGCCCCGGAGGCGGAGCCGAGCCCGGCGCACCTCGCGTCGCTCGTGCGCTTTGCGCGGCGCCACAAAGTGGAGTACATTTTCTTCGAGACGCTGGTGAGCCCGAAACTGGCCGAGGCCCTCGCCCGGGAGGTCGGGGCCCGCACGCTCGTCCTGAATCCGATCGAGGGGCTCACGCCGGAGGAGGCGGCGGCAGGGAAAGACTACGTGGCGTTGATGGAGCAGAACCTCGAGAACCTCCGGACCGCCCTCGCGTGCCGATGAGTACCCCGGTCGCCATCGAGAACGTCGGGTTCCGCTACGACGGGATTCCCGTCCTGGAGGACGTGAACCTGACCGTGGAGGCCGGGGATTTCCTGGGGCTGATCGGGCCCAACGGCTCGGGGAAGACTACGCTCCTCAAGATCATCCTGGGACTCCTGACTCCGACGGCCGGGCAGGTCCGGCTCTTCGGCACGCCTCCGGCGGCCTTCCGGGAGTGGCACCGGGTCGCATACGTGCCGCAGCGGGCCCTGCTCGACCCTGGGCTCCCCGTTACGGTCCAGGAGGTCGTGGCCACCGGACTGGTGCCGACCGTCGGCCTCTTCGGTCGCACCGGCGCCCCGGGGCGCACCCGGGTCCGGCAGACGCTAGGGCTCGTCGGCATGGAGGAGCACGCCGGGACGCGGATCGGGGCCCTGTCGGTCGGACAGCAGCAGCGGGTGCTGATCGCCCGCGCCCTCGTCCTCGAGCCCGAGTTGCTGCTCCTGGACGAGCCCACGGGGGGTGTGGACCCCGAGGCCCAGGGCGCCTTCCATGCCCTCCTCCGGCACCTCAACCGGGACCGGCGGGTGACCCTGATCCTGGTGAGCCACGACATCGGGGTGGTGACCCGGGAGGTGACCCGCCTCGCCTGCCTGAACCGCCGCCTCGTCTTCCACGGCCCCCCGGGCGATTTCCTGAGCGACGCCGCCCTGAGCGCCCTGTACGGGCACTCGGTGGGCGTGGTCGCGCACGATCACCCCTAACCCATGCTTCCCGAGTTCCTCCAGTACAGCTTCATGCACCGCGCCTTCCTCGCCGGGGCCGTGACGGCCCTGGTCTGCCCGGCCATCGGCGTCTTTTTGATCCCGCGCCGCCTCTCCCTGATCGCGGACACGCTGGCCCACGTGGCGCTGGCCGGGGTGGCGCTCGGCCTCCTCCTCGGGCTTTCCCCGGTCCTGGGCGCCCTGGCGGTCACGGTGGCCGGGGGCCTCGCCATCGAGCGGCTCCGGAGCCGGGGAGGCCTCCAGGGCGACGCCGCCCTCGCGCTCTTCCTCTCGGGCGGCTTCGCGTTTGCGGTTGTCCTCATCAGCCTGGGCCGCGGGTTCAACGCCGACCTCTTCGCGATCCTCTTCGGCAGCATCCTGACGGTGAGCCCGAGGGACGTCTGGGTCATCCTGGGGTTGGGCGCGGTGGTGGGGGCGTGCCTGGTCACCTTCTACCCGCAGTTCCTGGCCATCACCCTGAACGAGGACCTCGCCCGCGTGAGCGGGGTGCGCGTCACCGCCCTGAACCTCCTGCTCACGGTGCTCACCGCCCTCACGGTCGTGGTCGCCATGCGCATGGTAGGGGTCCTCCTCGTGAGCGCCATGATCGTCATCCCCGCCCTGACCGGCTTCGCGGTGGGGCGGAGCTTCGCCCGCGCCCTGGCGACCGCCATGGGGACCGCCCTGCTCGCGATGCTCCTCGGGCTCACGGCGGCCTACTACCTGGCGCTCGCGGCGGGGGGCGCCGTCGTGCTCACGGCGCTGGCGATCTTCGCGGCCGTTGTGCTGGCCGCGCGCCTCAGGGGGGGCGGGGCGCCCCGCTGACAGTCGCCCGCTAGGCCCCCGCGTACTGCACCCAGGAGGGGGATCCCCGCTTCGACATCCTGCCCGAGGCCGATCTGAAGCTGGTCCCCATCGTCTAGGAAGACCCGGCCAAATCCCCTGGCTGCCGGCGCAAGGCTGGAACGGGCCTTGCACCTTCGGCGGCCGGGAGGTCCCCTGATGCCTTTCCGCGCGGCTGCCGCCTCGCTCCTCCTGCTCACGCTGCTGGTCCCCGGGCCGGCCGGCGGGGAGGAGCCCCTCGCCATCACCAGCGACGGGGGGGAGGTTCTCCTCTTCACAAACGTCCCCCGGCACGCTCTGGGTCAGCGGCTCCCGTCGCTCCCGGCAGGGGAGCGGGCGCGGCGGCGGTTCTGGCCCCTGATCGAGGAGGCCGCCACGGGCGCGGGCCTGGACCCGCGGCTCCTCACCGCCATCATCCAGATGGAATCCGCCTTCAATCCCGGCGCCACCAGCCGGCGGGGCGCGCAGGGCTTGATGCAGCTCATGCCGGCCACGGCGGTGGAGTACGCCGTCCGGAACGCGTACGATCCCGAGGAGAACATCCGGGCAGGCGCCCGCCACCTCCGCGAGCTCCTGGACCTGTTCGCGGGGAGCCTTCCTCTCGCCCTGGCCGCCTACAACGCCGGGGAGACCGCGGTCCAGCGGTTCGGCGGCATCCCTCCCTTCGCCGAGACCCAGCAATACGTCCGCCGGGTTCAGGCCCGCTACCGCGCCCTCGGTGGGAGAAACCCCTTGACCGGCCTTCGGGTGCCAGGGCCCGACCCGGCCACCCGCATCTACCGGATCCACGACCCCGAGGGTCGCGTCCGCTACACCAACCTTCCCCCCGCGCTCCTGCCTGCGGGTCCCCCCCGCTGAGGGATCCCGGCCCCTTCCTCCTGTTGTTGACAAGTGAAATGTCCGCTCCCGTTTGACACGTGATCTGACCGCTCCGGGTCAGGCGGCCTCCTGGGCGGAAGCAGGCAGGGGCC
>DASYVA010000092.1 GCA_036000645.1 Candidatus Methylomirabilis sp. | reverse complement strand
GGCCCCGAAGGGAACTTTCGGGCGGTCGGGCTGCCGCTCGCCGGCGGAGTGTCTCCGCCCGGCAACGCCGGCGTGGACGCCCAGCCACACCCTGGCGGGCGCGGGGTCACCGGCCCAGATCGGCGAGGGCAGCGCCAGCGGTGAAGAGGGAGCCGGTCACGAGGATGGCGTCTTCCGGGCGGGCCAGGGCACGGGCTCTGGCGAGCGCATCCCGGACCTCCGGCACCACCTCCACGTGGGGGCAGAGGCCCCGGGCGGCCTCGACGAGCGATGCGGGGTCGGCCGCCCGGTCGCTCGGCGGCCGGCAGAGGATGGCGGCCGCGAAGGCGGGCAGCAGGATCTTCAGCATCTGGCCCCAGTCCTTGTCCTTCAGCGCGCCGAAGACCAGGAGGCGGCGGCCGGGGGCCTCCTCCTCGAGGAAGTCCCGTACCGCGCGGCAGGCGGCCGGGTTGTGGGCCCCATCCACCAGGAGGCGGGGCCGTTCCCCCACCACCTGGAGCCGGGCCGGCCAGCGGGCAGCGGAGAGTCCCTCCCGGATGCCTTCCTCGGACAGGGTCAGGCCTCCCTCCCGCAGTGTTTCCGCCGCCGCCACCGCCGTCGCCGCGTTCACCAGTTGGTGCCGGCCGAGCAGGCTGATCCGGAGGCTTCCCCGGTCGGTTCTGGGTCCCCGGAGGCTGAAGACCTGTCCATCGGGCAACGGGGCCTCCCGCAGCCAGGAGTAGGCGCCGGGCACATGGAGGAGGGGTGCCCCCCGCTCCTCGGCTGCCCGGCGGAGGACCGTGAGCGCCGGTTCCGTGGCGGCCGTCACCAGGGGGATGCCCGGTTTCACGATCCCCGCCTTCTCCGCCGCAATGGCCTCGAGGCTCTCCCCCAACAGGTCCTGGTGCTCGACGGCCACATTGGTGATGACGGTGAGATCCGGGGCGAGGACGTTCGTCGCGTCGTAGCGGCCACCCAGCCCCACCTCCACCACCGCCCACTCGGCGCCAGCACGGGCGAAGTGGAGGAAGGCGAGGGCCGTCGTCACCTCGAAGAAGGTGGGATGGGAGGGGAGCTCATCCGGGACGTGGGCGAAGGTGGCCTCCACGGCGGCCCGGACCTCGGCGGTGAGGGACGTCACAGCCGGAGGCCCGATCGGCTTCCCGTTGACCCGGATCCGCTCGCTGAAGTCCAGGAGGTGGGGGGACGTGTAGAGGCCGACGCGGAGCCCTGCCGCTTGCAGGACCGCGGCCAGCATCGCGGCGGTGGAGCCCTTCCCGTTGGTGCCGCCGACGTGGACGGCCCGGAAGGCCCGCTCGGGGTTCCCGAGGGCCTGGAGGAGCCGGCGGATGTTCTCCAGCCCCAGCTTGATGCCGAGGCGCTGCAGGCCGTACAGGTACTGGAGGGCGTCGGGGTAGGTCACGCGAGGCCCGGGGCGGGGCGGCCCCTCAGAAGGCGAGCCGCACTTCCTCCCGCTTCTCCGGTGCGAAGAAATCCAGGAGCTTGATGAGGGTGGCCCGGAGCTGTTTCCGGTTGACGATCATGTCCACGAAGCCGTGCTCCAGGAGGAATTCTGCCCGCTGGAAGCCGGGGGGCAGCTCCTGGCGGATGGTATCCTGGATGACCCGGGGGCCGGCGAACCCGATGAGCGCCTTCGGCTCGGCCAGGATGAGATCCCCCAGCATGGCGTACGAGGCGGTCACGCCCCCGGTGGTGGGGTCGCAGAGGACCGAGATGTAGGGCTGGCCGGCCCGGGCGAGGCGCCCGAGAGCCGCGCTCGTCTTGGCCATCTGCATCAGGGAGAGGACCCCCTCCTGCATCCGGGCGCCCCCCGAGCAGGAGACGATGATCACGGGGCAGCGCCGCTCGATGGCCCGCTCCACTGCCCGGGCGATCTTCTCCCCCACCACCGATGCCATGCTCCCGCCCATGAAGTTGAACTCCATGATGCAGAGCTGGACCTTGTGGCCCCCGACCGTCCCCTCCCCGGAGAGGAGGGCATCGTCCATGCCCGTCGCCTTCCGGGCGGCCTTCACCCGGTCCGGGTAGGGCCTGGCATCCTTGAAGTTCAGCGGGTCCAGCGAGCGCAGGTGGGCATCCCACTCCTTGAAGGAGCCCGGGTCGGCCAGCACGGCGAGGCGGGTCTTGGAGTCAATGCGGAAGTGATGGTCGCACTTCGGGCACACCCCGAAGTTGCGCTCCAGCTCCTGCTTGTAGATGATCTCCTTGCAGGCCTCGCACTTGACCCAGAGCCCGTCCGGCTCCTTGAGCTTGGTCTCCTTGATGCTGGCCGTCGGCGCCTTCCGCTTGAACCAGGCCATGGCCCCCTCCCGAATCGGGTTGGTGGTTCCCTATACTACAGTGCTGGAGGGGGTGTCAAGCCGGCCCCCGCCCGAAACGGGGGCCCGGAGGGCCACTTTTCCCCTTGACATTCCCCGGCCCCTTCTTCACCTTGAGGGCCGACGCCGGCCATGCTCCGATCTGCGGAACATCTGGTCCACAAGTACGGGATCCCCCTCTTCCTCTGGGAGAAGTACCGCACCGGGAAGAACCGCCACCTGCTCACGCACGCCCTCCTGACCTTCCTGGAGGCCCCCGGTCCCGCGTGGTGAGCCCGGAGCCCGCATGTCCCCCCCTCCTGTCCTGGCCGAGCGGCTGCAGGAGGTCTGGCGGCGTGCCGCCGGATCCGCGCCCGCCCTGCGCGCGCGCTTCCTGGCCGCCGCCGGCAAGATGGGCGCCATCGTGCACGAGGCCGGCTCCCGGGAGGCCGCCCTGCACCTCATTTCGGAGCTGGCAGAGAGCCGGGGGGCGCGCCGCCTCGTCGCCGCCGACGCGGCGCTAGCCGAGGGGCTGGCCCGAGCGGCCCCGGCCCTGCCCGCCTCCGATGCCGCGCGGGAACCCGGCAGCCTGCTCACCGCGGACTGGGGCGTCTCCTGGAGCGTCTGCGGGGTCGCCGAGACCGGCTCCATCATCGTGCACCTCGATCCCCCCGATGCCCGTCTGACCACCATGCTCCCCGCGGTCCACGCCGCCCTGCTGCCGGACACGGCCATCGTGGAGACCCTCCAGGACGGCCTGCTCGTCACCCAGGAGCGGATCCTCCGGCTGCAGCAGGAGGGCCGGCCCTCGTACCTCTCCTGGGTGACCGGGCCGAGCCGCACGGCCGACATCGAGCGCGTCCTGACGATCGGGGTCCACGGGCCGCGCGAGCTCCACATCCTCCTGGTGGCGGGGGAGGGCGGACCGTGAGCCGGCAGGCCGAGTTCCGTCTCCGGACCGCCGAGTCGCTCGCGAAGCCGGGGATCCGGGCGGCCCTCACCCGTTTCGGGACCGCCTACCGGAAATCCCGGGCGGATGCGCTCGCGGTCCTCGACTACGAGGCGGCCCGGACGCGCCTGCGGGCCTCCAAGGAAGATGCCATCGCCCGCCTGCCGGAGCTGGCCGCCGGGTTCATCGCCAATGCCCGGAAGGCCGGCGCCATCGTCTTCGAGGCCCGGACCGCCGAAGACGCCAACGCCTACATCGCCGACCTGGCGGCCCGGCGGGGCGTCCGGCTGGTGGTCAAGTCCAAGTCCATGGTGTCGGAGGAGATCGAGCTGAACCATTACCTCGAGCACCGGGGGATCCGGGCGCTGGAGATGGACGCCGGCGAGTGGATCATCCAGCAGGCCCAGGAGCGGCCCTCCCACAGCGTCATGCCGGCCATCCATCTCTCGAAGGAGGAGGTGGCGGGCATCTTCACGCAGGCACTCGGCCGAGAGATCGCCCCCGACATCCCGGCCATGATCGGGACGTTGCGGGCGGAACTCCGGGAGAAGTTCCTCGAGGCGGGGATGGGCATCTCCGGCGCCAACATCGCCGTGGCCGAGACCGGAACCATTATTATCGTCACCAACGAGGGGAACGGCCGTCTGGTCACCACCGCGCCGCCGGTGCACGTGGCCCTCCTGGGGTACGACAAGATCCTCCCGACCCTCGAGGAGGCCGGGCACCACCTCACGCTCCTCTCGAAGGCGGCCACGGCCCAGGGGATCACCGTCTACACCACGTTCATCACCGGGAAGACCGGCGCCCCCCGCTTCCCCCGCCCCGCCAGCTACGCCGGGGCCCCCGAGCCCGAGATGCACATCGTCCTCCTGGACAACGGGCGCTGGGCCATGCGGGACGACGCCGACTTCCGGGAGGCGCTGTACTGCGTGCGGTGCGCTTCGTGCGCCAACGTGTGCCCCACCTACCGCGTCGTGGGCGGCCACGTCTTCGGCCACGTCTACACCGCCGTCATCGGCGTCGACATCACACCGTTCCACCACGGCCTGGAGCACGCCGCCGTGCCCCAGGAGGCCTGCCTGCTCTGCGGGGCCTGCGTGGACGCCTGCCCGGCCAAGATCGACCTGCCCCGGATGATCCTCCGGATCCGGGAGCGCCTGGAGGAGCGCGATCCGCCCCGGGGCCTGCGGCACTTCTTCCTGACCCGCGTCCTCCCGAAACCTCGCGCCTTCGACCGGGCCGTGCGCACGGCCGGGCGCATCCAGCGGCTCCTCCCGGGCCGCGACGGCGCCCTCATTCGGGAGCTCCCCGGCCCGCTGCGCCGGCTGACCAGCATCCGGTCGCTCCCCGTGCTGGCGCGGCCCCCCCTCCGCGACCGGCTCCCCGAGGTCACCGCGGCCCGCGGGGCCCGCAGGCACCGGGTCGCCTTCTTCGGGTCCTGCCTGATCGACTACCTGTACCCGGAAATCGGCGAGGCGGTGGTCAGGGTCCTGCGCCACTGCGGCGTCGAGGTCTGCTACCCGAAGGGGCAGGGCTGCTGCGGCCTTCCCGCCTACTACGAGGGGGCGCGAGCCGGGGCTGTCGCCGCCGCGCGGGCGACCCTCGATGCCCTGGAAGGGGAGGGCGTCGATTACGTCCTCACGGCGACCCCGGCGTGCGGGGTCGCGCTCCGGAAGTACTTCCCGGAGTTGCTGGCGGATGACCCGGCCCGCGCCCCCCGCGCGGCGGCCCTGGCCGCTCGGACGAAGGAGTTCGCCGAGTTCTGCGTCGAGGTCCTGGGCCTCGGAGCCCCGGAGCCGGCCACGCGCGCAGACGCCACCCTCATCACCTACCACGACTCCTGCAGCTCCTACCGCCGCCTCAACCTGAAGGACCCGCCCCGCTGGCTCCTGAACGCGCTGCCCAAGTACCGGCTCGTGGAGCTGGACGAGGTGGGGGAGTGCTGCGGCTTCGGGGGACACTTCTCCGCCGACTACCCCGAAGTGGCCGGGCACGTGCTCGAGCGCAAGCTCGCGGCGGTGGAGCGGACCGGGGCGACGCTGCTGGTCCTGGATTCCCCCGGCTGCCTCCTGCACCTCCGCGGGGCCGTGCACAAGCAGGGCAAGCCCATCGCCGTCCGCCATCTGGCCGAGCTTCTCGCCGAGACCCTCCCGCCCGAAGGGGCCCCATGAGCGGGGCCCGCCACGCCAGCCTCTTCGTCACCTGCCTGGTGGACCTCTTCCTGCCCGAGGTCGGGCAGGCCATCGCGGCGGTCCTCGCCCGGGCCGGCGTGCGCCTCGACTGTCCGCCGGGCCAGACCTGCTGCGGCCTCCCTCTCTTCAACAACGGCTACCGGGAGGAGGCCCGCCGCGTGTACGAGACCGCCGCACGGCGCTTCGCCGGGGAGGGGCCGGTCCTCGTCCCCTCCGGGTCCTGCGCCTGGATGCTCCGGGTGGGAGCTCCGGAACTCTACCCGCCCGGCTCCCCCCGGGCGGCCGCGGCCTTCGCGCTCCGGGTCTTCGAGTTCAGCGAGTTCTTCGGGGAGACCCTGGGCTGCCCGGACCTGGGCAGCACGGGCTCCGGCCGCGTCACCTACCACGCCTCCTGCCACCTGCTTCGGGGCCTCCGGGTGGCCGATCCGCCCCGCCAGATCCTGCGCCGCCTCCGGGGCGTCGAGTTCGCCCCGCTCGATCAGGAGGAGGAGTGCTGCGGCTTCGGCGGCACCTTCGCCGTGAAGCTGGGGGCGGTCTCGACGGCCGTGATGGGCCAGAAACTTGCCAGCATCGCCCGGAGCGGCGCCGGGATCCTCACGGCCTGTGATGCCGGGTGCCTGATCCACCTGCGAGGAGGGCTCGCCCGGGTGAAGAGCCCCGTTCGCGCCATCCACCTGGCCGAGCTGATGGCCGCGGGGCTGCCGCGGTGAAGGCCACGGGAACGTTCCCGGCACGAGCCGAAGGGGCCCTGAAGGACGCCCAGCTGCAAGAGGCGCTGGCCCGGGCCACCACACGCTTCATCGGCCTCCGCAAGACCGCCTTCACCGACCTGCCGGACGGGGAGGCGCTCCGGGACCGCGCGGCGGCGGCCAAGGCCGAGGTGACCCGGCACCTGGACCGCTACCTCGACCGGTTCGTGACGGCGGCCAGGGCTGCCGGCTGCACCCTCCACGCCGCCGCGGACGCGGCCGAGGCCCGCCAGATCATCCTGGAGATCGCCCGCACGCGCCGCGTCCGCCGCGTCGTCAAGTCCAAGTCCATGGCGACGGAGGAGATCCACCTGAACCCCGCCCTCGAGGCGGCGGGCATGACCGTCACCGAGACCGACCTGGGGGAGTGGATCATCCAGCTCGCGAAGGAGACGCCCTCCCACATCATCGCCCCGGCCATCCACAAGACGAGAGGCCAGGTGGCGGCCCTGTTCGCGGCCGCTTCGGGCGGCCCGGTCCCGGAGTCCATCGAGGGGATGGTGGGCCTGGCCCGGTCCCTCCTCCGGGAGGCGTTCCTGACCGCCGATATGGGGATCTCCGGGGTGAACATGGCCGTCGCGGAGACCGGCAGCATCGCCATCGTCACCAACGAGGGGAACGGCCGGCTGGTCACCTCCCTCCCCCGGATCCACGTTGCCGTCATGGGGATCGAGAAGCTGGTCCCGACGCTGGAGGACTTCATCACGATCCTGAAGGTCCTCCCGCGGAGCGCCACCGGCCAAAAGGTCTCCTGCTACGTGTCGGTCCTGACCGGGCCGGCCCGCCCCGGCGAGGAGGACGGGCCCGAGGAGCTGCACCTCGTCCTGCTGGACAGCGGGCGGAGCGGGGCCCTCGGGACCGCGTTCGAGGAGTCCCTCTCCTGTCTCCGGTGCGGGGCCTGCCTGAACGTCTGCCCCGTGTATCGGCAGATCGGCGGGCACGCCTACGGGTCGGTGTACGGCGGGCCCATCGGCATCGCCATCACGCCGATGCTCACCCCCGGCCCGGAGGCGCACGCCATCGCCGCCGGCTCGACCCTGTGCGGGGCCTGCCAGGACGTCTGCCCCGTCCGGATAGACATCCCCCGGATGATCCTGCACCGGCGGGCCGAGGCGGTCGAGCACCGCGCCGCCCCGGCGGGGGAGCGCTTGGCCTTCCGGATACTAGCCCTGATCCTCCGGCACCCAACCCTCTACCGGCTGGCCGCGGCCGCGGGCCGCTTTCTCCAACGGCCCTTCCTCCGCCACGGGCGGATTCCCCGCCTCCCCGGCCCCCTGGCTGCCTGGACGGCGAGCCGGGACTTCCCGCCCCTGGCCTCCCGCCCGTTCCAGGCCCGCTGGCGTAGAGGGGAGGTGGCGAAGTCGCAATGAAGCTCGATGACCTCCTGGCGCGCGTCCGGACCCGCGTGAGGGGCGGGCCGGCCGCCGCGCCGCCACCTCCGGTTCCCCCCGCTGCCCCGGACCCGCTGGGGCTTCTCGCCCGCTTCGAGGCCGAGGCGGCGCGGGTCAACTGCGTGACGTCGCGGGCAGCCTCCATCGAGGAGGCGCGGGAGCAGATCCTGGAGGTGGCCTCCCGGCATCGGGTGCGCCGCGCCGTCTGCTGGGAGCACCCGCTCCTGGAAGTGCTCGGTCCGGCGACCGTCCTCGCCCGCCGGGACATCAGGGTGGAATCGGCGCCGGCGGCGGCCCGCTCCCCCGACGCCCGGGAAGCCTGGCTCAGGACGCTGGCCGCGGCGGACCTCGGCATCTCCGGCGTGGATGTGGCCGTGGCCGAGACCGGGACGCTCGTCCTGCACGCCGGATCCAGCCGGGGCCGGCTGGTCACGTGCCTGCCCCCCGTCCACCTGGCGGTCCTGACCCTTGATGCGCTGGTCGCGGACCTGTTCCACCTGCCTGCCCGCTGGCAGACCCTCCCCTCCGCTGCCCACCTCATCACCGGGCCGAGCCGGACCGCCGACATCGAGCTCTCGCTCACCCGGGGCGTGCACGGTCCCGCGGAGGTGCACGTCCTCGCCTGCCTCTTCCCGGCGCCGGC
>DASYVA010000091.1 GCA_036000645.1 Candidatus Methylomirabilis sp. | reverse complement strand
GTCCTGCTCCCGGACCATCGGGCCGACCTTGACCTTCTCATCCAGCGGGTTGCCGGTCGTCAGCGCGGCCACCTTGGTCCTCAGGGCCTCGACGAAGTCGCCGTAGATGCGGCGGTGGGGGATGACCCGCTGGGTGGAGATGCAGACCTGCCCGGCGTTGGCGTAGCCGGTCGCCGCCGTGGCCGCCGCCACCTTCTCCAGGTCGGCGTCGGGCATCACGATGAGGGGGGAGTTGCTCCCCAGCTCCATCGTCACCTTCTTGATCCCCGCCACGTGGCAGATCCGCTCCCCCACGTCCCGGCTCCCGGTGAAGGTGATCTTCCGGACCCGGCGGTCCGCGCAGAGGAGATCCCCGATCTCGCCGCCGCGGCCCGTCAGGCACTGGATTGCCTCGGGGGGGAGCCCGGCCTCCAGGAGGACCTCGGTCAATTTCAGGGCCGAGAGCGGGGTGTCCGTCGCCGGCTTGATGACCACGCTGTTCCCCGCGGCGAGCGCCGGCCCCACCTTGTGACAGACGAGGTTCAGCGGGAAGTTGAAGGGGCTGATGGCCACCACCACCCCGCACGGGACGCGGAGGGTGAAGCCGAGCTGGCGGGTGGCCCCGGGCGCGCCGTCGAAGGGGATGGTCTCCCCATGGATGCGCTTGGCCTCCTCCGCGGAGACCATCAGGGTCTGCACCCCCCGGCTGGCCTCGTAGCGCCCCTCCCCGATGATCTTCCCCTCCTCCAAGGTGATGGTGCGGCCGAAGTCCTCGACGCGCGCCTCCAGGAGGTCGGCGGCCTTCTTCAAGATCTTGTAGCGCTCGTAGCCGGGGAGCTTGGCCATCGCCTTCGCCCCGCGGGTGGCGCTCTCCAGCGCCCGGTCCACGTCGGCCTTATCCGCCTGCGGGACCGTGTCCACGACGCTCCCGTCGAAGGGGTTCAGCACCTCGATCTTCTTGGGCTTGTCCAGCCACTGGCCTGCCACGTACATCTTCATGGCTCTCTCCCTTTCTTCTCCCTTCCTCGCGATGCGCCGGGACGCTCCCCGACGACTTCTCGTGACCCGAAGCCAACCTACCAGCCGGCCCCGGGCCAGGTCAAGCCCTGCCCGGCGCCCCGCTCGCGCCTAGGCGCGGCGGCGGGCGCCCGGCCCGTCCCCCGCCGCGGCCAGGAGCCGGAGGAGGCGGGCCTTGCTCCGGATCTTCGCCTCGACGCTGACCAACTCGATGATGAGCGGCCCGGAGAAGCGCATGGCGCGGAGCAGCCGTAACGCCCCCGCGAAGTCCACCGTCCCCCTCCCGATCGCCAGGTGCTCGTCCACGACCCCCCGGTTGTCGGAGAGCTGGACCGCGCGGATCCGGTTCGGGAAGGCCCGGATGAATCGGGCCGCCCCCCCGGGAAGTAAATTACAGTGCGCCACGTCGAGGACCAGGCCGAGGAACGGGGACCGAATCCGCCGGAACAGGTCCGCGAACTCCTCCGCGGTCACCCCCAGGTACTGGAACTCCGAGCCCGGGGGGAGCCGGTTCATGTTCTCGATGACCAGGGGGACGCGGCGCCGCTCGGCGTGGTCCAGCGCCCGCGCGAGGGTCTCGTACATCGCCGCCCGCACCGTGTCGAGATAGACGCCGACGTGGAAGCCGCAGTGGATCACCAGATACTCGCAGCCGAGGGCGACGGTGAGATCGATGTACTCCTTGAGGTGCGCCGCCGCCGCCTTGCGGACGGTGGGCATGATCTCCGCGGTGTTGACGAACGAGGCGGAGTGGAGCCCGCAGCGGATCCCCGACCGCTCGGCGAGGGCCCGGACGCGCCGGATCCGCGCCCGGTCGAAGGTCTGGGGGAAGTTCACCGGGTTCTGACAGGCGAACTCGAGCCAGGAGACCCCGTGCCGGCGGGCCAGCGGGAAGTACCGCTCCACCGGACCCGAGGAGGCGGCGAACCCGATCTGCGCCGCCATCGGGAGCGGCGCACCTCGCTGTGACATCAGACATCTCTCCCGCGCGCGGGCGGGGCCGCAGCCGGCCCCGCCCCCTGGCGCGCCACGGCCTACTTCTTTCGCAGGCCGAGCTCCTCGATGATTGCGGTGAAGCGCTTCTCCTCGCTCGCGAGGAACTGCCGAAACGCCGCCGGGCTGAGGTAGAGGTCCACCGCCTTGGCGTTCCGGTTAAAGGTCTTCCAGGCCTCGGCCCCCATCGCCTTCTGCAGGGCCGCGGCGAGGGCCGCGACCCGCGGGGCCGGCGTCCCCTTCGGCGCCAGCACGCTCCGCCACTGCACCATGACCACGTTCCAGCCCTTCTCCTTCAGCGTCGGCACGTCGGGAAAGATCGGGCTCCGCTTCTCGCTCGCCACGGCGACCGGGACCATCTTCTTGGCCTCGATGTGCTGGAAGACCTCGGAGACGTTCCCGACCAGGACCTCCGCGTTCTTGCCGAGGAAGGCGAGGGTCGCCGGACCGCCTCCCTCGTGCGGGATGTACTCCACGTCGATCCCCGCGGCCTTCTCCCAGGAGAGCACGGTGAAGCTGTCGATCCCCCCGATGGCCGAGCCGGCCACCCGCACCTGCCGCGGGTTGGCCTTCGCGTACGCGGCAAGCGCGTCGATCGTCTTCCACGGCGCGTCCGGGTGGACGAAGAGCCACTCCTCCTCGGCGTGGATCCGGGCGACGGGTTCGAAGGCATCCCACTTCAGTTGCGCCTGGTTCGTGATGATCGGGGTGAGGATCGAGGAGCCGGCGTGCGCGAAGAGGATCGTGTGCCCGTCCGCGGGCCGCCCGCTGGCGTAGGCATTGGCGGCCGTCCCGCCGGCACCGGGCCGGTTCTCCACCACGAGCGGCTGGGGGAGGGCCGTCTTCGCCGCCTCGGCGAGCGCCCGGGCGAAGACGTCCGCCCCGCCGCCGGGCGAGAAGCCCACGACGAAGGTGATCGGGCGGGTCGGGAAGTCGGGGGCCTCTGCCCGGCCGGAGCCGCGCGGGACGAGGAGCCCGGCCAACAAGACGCCGAGCAGGAGGGCCACCGGTGTGAAGAGCCGCTTCCGCGCCATCGTCGTTCCTCCTCTCCTGTGCCTCTTCAAGGGTTTCGCTCCGTCGGGGCGGATCCCGCCGCCGCGGGAACGGGCGCCCGGCGCGCGCGCCAGAGCCGTGCCACGTGCACGGCCGCCGGGTACAGCAGGACACCGAGCGTCAGGACGAGCAGGACCGCGGAGGCCGGGCGCGTGACAAAGATGGCCCAACTCCCGTGGGAGATGATGAGCGACCGGCGGAGCTCGCTCTCCACCAGCACCCCGAGGACCATCCCGAGCACCGTGGCCGCGGGGGAGAATCCGTAGGCCGCCATGGCGTAGCCGACCACGCCGAAGACGAGAGCGAGCAGGGGGTTCAGCAGGAAGAGGTCCCCTGCGTAGGTGCCGATGACCACCAGCGCCAGGATCGAGGCGATGAGGACCGGGGGGGCCAGCCGCAGGGCCAGCATGCACAACCGGAGGATCACGATCCCCACCGGGATCATCAGCAGGTTCACGAGGATCAGCCCGGCGAAGAGCGTGTAGACCAGGTCCGTGTGCCGGGTCAGCAGGTAGGGACCCGGCACGATACCGTGCAGGATGAGCGAGGCGAGCATGATCGCCGCGGAGTTCGAGCCCGGAATCCCGAGCGCCAGGGTCGGGACCAGGTCCCCCCCCTGGACCGCGTTGTTCGCCGTCTCTGGCGCCGCCACCCCTTCCATCGAGCCTTTCCCGAAAAGGTCCGGCCGCCGCGACCAGCGCTTGGCCTCGTTGTAGGCGACGAAGGAGGAGGCCGTGGCGCCTGCGCCCGGCATGATCCCCACGATGAGCCCGACGATGGTGCCCACGACGGTCGCGCGCCAGACCTCGCGCAGCTCGGCGAAGGTCGGGAAGGCGGTGTGCGTCTTCCCCATCACCGCCACCGCACGGGCCGCCGGGCGCGCGATCTGGGCGAACATCTCCGAGACGGCGAAGAGGCCGATCATGACCGAGATGATGTCCACGCCGGCCACCAGCTCGGCCCGGCCGAACGTGAAGCGCAGCGACCCGGTGAGGGTGTCGATGCCGATGACCGTGAGGAGAAGCCCGAAGCAGCCGGAGGCGAGGCCCTTGAGGACGCTCGGGCCGGAGAGCCCCGCGATGAGGGTCAGGCCGAAGACGGCCAGCGCGCAGACCTCCGGCGAGCCGAAGAGGAGGACGACGTCGCCCAGCGGCACAACCAGCGCGATCAGGACCAGGATGCTGATGAGGCCGCCGATGGTCCCGCAGATGAGGGAAACGCCGAGCGCCTTGGCCGCGCGCCCCTGCCGGGTGAGTTCGTAGCCGTCGAGGAGACAGGCTGCCGCCCCGGGCGTGCCGGGCATGCGCATGAGGATAGCCGGGATCGAGCCCCCGTAGTTCGCGCCGGCCCAGACGCCGGCCAGCATGACCAGCGCCGTCTCCGCGTCGAGGGCGAAGGTGAAGGGCAGCGCCAGCGCCATGGCGACCGCGCCGCTGATGCCCGGGATCGCCCCGCCGATGACCCCCCAGGCGACCCCTGCGATCATGATCAGGATCCGGGGGCCGGTCAGCGCGGCGGCGAACCCGACCCCCAGGTGCTCGAGGACGCTCATGGCCGGGCGCTCACCACGGCAGCCTCCCGTCCAGGATGCCCTCGGGCACCGGGATGAGGAGGCCGAAGCGGAATGCCCCGTAGAGCAGACCGGTCACGAGGGGCGGAGCGATGAACAGCGCCCGCCGCGCGGCGCCCCCGTGGATCAGGATGATCGCGGCCACGTAGGGGGGGGTGGCAAGGAGAAACCCGAGCGGGGCGAACAGGGCAACGTAGGCGGCGGTCGCCGCGATGGCCCCGAAGAGACGGGCAGGAGAAATCGGCCCCGCCTCCGTCTCCCCCTCCGGGCCGGGCTCGAGGATCGGTCCCGTCCGTCCCTCCTCACCGGTCCCGAGGAGCGCGGTCCCGGCGAGGAGCACCCCGCAGAGGGCGATCCCCGCCCCGAGCGCGGCCGGGAAGGCCCGGGGGCCGAGCGGATCGGTCTGGACGCCCGGCTCAATCGTCCACGCCAGCGCGAGGACCGCCCCGCCGAAGGCGACGAGAAAGGCGCCGACGGCGAGCTCCCGGCGCACGGCTTTTCTTTCGTCGAGCGCACGAACGGGCATGGACGGTCCGGGGGATGGCGGGGGGAGAAGCGCCTGATGCTACGTCCGGTCCCGCGCGGTTGTCAAGGCACCGATGGATGGGGTCAGGGGCACTCAGTCGAGGTCGATGTCCCGCGCGGGGGGCGGAGTGGGAGGCTCGTCCTTCGCCTTCTTCAGGGCCTCCTGGAACTTGCGGTCCAGGACCTTCCCCTTGTCCTTCTCGGCCTGCATGGACTGGGCGAACTGCGCCTGGCGCCGGCCCGCCTCTCCCTTGAGCGCCTCCACCGCCTTCTTCAAATCGGCGACGGGCTTTTCCTTCGCGGGCTGCTCGTGGGACAGGACCGCCCGCACCTCCGGATCCACCGTGAGGCGGGCCCCGCAGCACGGGCAAACGACTTCAAAGGTTCCAGCCGGCTCCTCGGGCATGGCCACTCTCCGGTGAAGGATCTGCTCCCTTAGTAGCAGGGGGCAGCGGCGGGGTCAAGAGCGCGGCCAGGGCCCTCTCGTGCTACACTCCGGCCGCGAGGAGGCACCATGGCGGGGGACGGGGCGAGCCTGCTGCTTTACCGGGGGCGCGTCCGGAGCCTCGCGGGCGCGAGGGCGGACGGGACCTGGATCGCCCTCCGGGGAAACCGCATCCTGGCGGTCGGCCGGGGGCAGGTCCCGCGACGCCTCCGGTCCACCCCGGCCCTCAACCTGAAGGGGCGCACCGTCCTTCCCGCCTTCACCGACGCGCACGCCCACCTCCTGCGGATCGGTCTCCAGAGCCTCCAGCTCGACCTGCGCGGGTGCGCTGGGAAGGGGGACGTCCTCCGGCTGGTGGCTGCTCGGGCCCCGGAACTCCCCCCGGGGCGCGTCATCCGCGGATTCGGGTGGGATCAGACCGCGTGGGGGGAGGACGTCTTCCCGAGCCGCCAGGATCTGGACGCCGTGGCTCCGGCCCATCCGGTGTATCTGGAGCGGGTGGACGCCCACGCCGTCTGGGTGAACTCCCGGCTGCTCGAGGCGGCCGGCATCACGACCGCCACCCCCGATCCGCCCGGGGGCGCCATCCTCCGGGACGCCCGCGGTCACCCGACGGGCATCCTGGTCGACCGGGCCCGGGAGCTGCTCAGGCCGCAACTGCCCGACTGGAGCGAGGAGGAGCGGACCGCCGCCATCCTCGAGGGGGCGGCGGCCTGCCACCGGGTGGGCATCACGAGCCTGCACGATGCCGCCGTCAGCGCCGCCACCCTTCGTCTCCTCCATCGCCTCTTTGGGGAGGGGCGACTGCGGCTCCGGGTCTACACGATGCTGCACGACGAGGAAGCGGTGGCAGAGGCGCTGCCTCTGGGTCCCCGAGTCGGTCTGTACGACGGGCTCCTCACGATCCGCGCAGTGAAACTCTTCGTGGACGGCGCCCTGGGGTCGCGCGGCGCGGCCCTCCTCGAGCCCTACCAGGACGCGCCGGGGGAGCGCGGTCTGCTCCTGATGGACGAGGAGGCGATCGCTCAGGAGGCAGGCCGGGCCCTCACCTTCGGCTTCCAGGTCTCCGCCCACGCTATCGGTGACCGGGCCAACCGCGAGACCCTCCGGGCCTACCGGCGGCTCCGGGAGCCCTTCCCCGAGATCAGCGCGGCGCGGCTCCGGGTCGAGCACGCGCAGGTCGTCCACCCGGCCGACCGCGGCGCTTTCGGCGACCTCGGGCTGATCGCCTCCATCCAGCCGATCCACGCCACCACCGACATGCGCTGGGCGGCCGCCCGCCTCGGCCCCGAGCGGCTCGCCGGCGCCTACGCCTGGCGGAGCCTCCAGAAGGCCGGCGCCGTCCTGGCGGGGGGCTCCGACGCCCCCATCGAGGCACTCTCGCCCCTCGCCGGGGTGTATGCAGCCGTCACCCGACAGGATGCCGCGGGGAACCCGCCGGACGGCTTCCGGCCAGAGGAGGGGCTGACCGTCCGCGGGGCAGTGGACCTCTTCACCCGGGGCGCAGCCTACGCGGCCTTCGAGGAACAGGAGCGGGGGACCCTGCGCCCGGGAGCCCTCGCCGACCTCGTCGTCCTGTCGGCCGACCCCTTCCTCGCCGCCCCGAAGGAGCTCCTGGAGATCACGGTGGACCACACGATCCTCGACGGCACGGTCGTCTACGCGCGGGAGGGTGCGGACTAGGCCGGCGCGCCGGCCGCAGGAAGTGGGGGGAACGCCATGGCACGGACCTGGAGCACGTACCCGGCGGAGGCGCCGCGGGAAGTCTTGCGGTTGGCGGAGCAGGTGGAGGCGGACGGCGGGGCGGCGCTCGCCCTCTACCGGGAGCCGGTGGGACAGGCCTGGCAGATCTTCGCGCTCCTGCCCCTGGAGAAGGTCGAGCCGACCCCCTACCAGCGGGACCTCTCCAAGCCCCACGCGGACCGGCTGCGGGAGGTCATCAAGAAGCTGGGCCGGTTCGTGGACCCGGTGGTCGCGGTGGCCGCGGGGGCCGGCCGGTACTGGACGCCGAACGGGAACCACCGGCGGGCCGCCCTCGAAAAGCTCAAGGCCAAGTTCATCCCCGCCATCCTCATCCCGGAGATGGAGGTCGCCTTCCAGATCCTGGCCCTGAACACGGAGAAGGCGCACAACGTGAAGGAGAAGTCCCTGGAGGTCATCCGGATGTACCGGGGGCTGATGGAGCAGGAGGGGGGCAAGAGCGAGGAGGCCTTCGCCTTCCAGTTCGAGGCCCCGCACTTCATCACGCTGGGGCTCCTCTACGAGAAGAAGCCCCGGTTCGCCGGGGGGGCCTTCGCCCCGATCCTGCGGCGGGTGGACACGTTCCTGAAGGCGGGGCTGGGGAAGGCCTATGCGGAGCGGGAGGCGCGGGCAGGGAGGGTGGAGGAGGCCGACCGCGTGCTGGACGACGTGGTGAAGCGGCTCAAGCAGCGGGGGATCGCCCACCCCTACGTGAAGAACTTCGTCCTGGCCCGGTGCAATCCCCTCAGCCGGGCCCGGAAGAGCCTCCCGAGCTTCGAGCAGACCTTCGAGAAACTAACGGCCGCCCTGGAGAAGTTCGACCCCGAGAAGATCCGTCTCGAGGACATCGCCCGGGCGGCCGTCGCCGTGGCCGGCTAGGGAGGAAGATTACTTCGCGAGGCGGTACCTCTTGACGTAGGCCCAGAGCTTCTTGGTCATCTCGCTGGGGCTGACGGGCTTCTTCCCGAACACGTCCTCGACCGTCTCCTTCCGACCGCCGAAGTTGACGGCATACCCACCGAACGCCGGCTTCTTCGCCATGCCCCTCCTCCTTCCAGGTTACGGGTTACGAGGCCTCGGCGCGCCCGGGCGCCGCTCCCGCCTCTCGTCGGGGAAGCCTACCAGGCCAGCCGGGATTGTCAAGAGGGCGCTACGAGGGAAATTCGGGGCG
>DASYVA010000090.1 GCA_036000645.1 Candidatus Methylomirabilis sp. | reverse complement strand
CTGCTCCTTCGCCTGGTGGAGGGCCTGGACGAGGCGCTCGTTCTGCTGGTAGGCCTGGTCGAGCTGCTCCCGGGAGGCGTGGAGCTTCGCCCGGAGGAACTCGAACTCCCGGGGGGCCTGCTCGAGGCGGCGGCGGAGGTGGTAGACCTCCTCCTCGAGGGCCTTCACCTGGGCCTGGAGGGCCTCGATCTCGGCTTCGTAGTCCCCCATCTTCTTCGCGGACACCGCCTCCCCCCTGGGCAGCTGGCCGGAGAGCCGTCGTACCGTGCGCCGCAGCGAACTCAGGCGGGCCGTCACCCGCTCCCGGCTGCTGGCGTCCTCGGCTCCCGGGCTGCCCTCACCTCCGTGTGAGAGTCGCTCGCGCGGCTCCGCCGCGCTCGGGTCCCCCGATGAGCGGTTGCTGTCTCTCGTGACCGGGCTCATCCTGGGCTGCCTGACGCGCGTCGCCGGAAATCCCGCCTAGTATAGTAGGGAAGGCCGAAGAGGAGTCAAGCATTTTTCCCGCTCTCCGCGGCGCGTCCCGCTGCAGCGAACGTGCTGGTGCGCCGTCCTCGCGGCTCCGGGGACGCGGCCGCAGCAAAGGACGGCGGGCCTGGGGGAGTGCTCACTGATGGTGCAAGCGTCGTGCCACGGGCCGCGCTCGCGTCCGACACGCCATGCAGGCCTTCGCGGTGCCGCGCCCTGCACGCGCATCCCGCGCGCCCATCTGTGCACGCGCCGCGCGGCGGGGGCGGCGGCATGGGACAGGGAGAGCACGCAGCGGTGGCAATTCTTCCCTTCGGGTTCCGCCCGCGCGGGCGCCCGTGCTATACTCAGCGCACGTGGGCGGACGGCGCGAGACCCCCGGGGACAGAGGAGGAAGACGCCGTGGCGGAGCTGCACGGGCTGCCCCCTGACGACCTGTTGAAGATTTACTACTACCTCCGTCTCACCCGGGCCTCAGAGGACCGGGTGATCAAGCTCTACCGGCAGGGACGGGTCTTCGGCGGCGTCTACGTGAGCAACGGCCAGGAGGCGATCTCGGTCGGCAGCGCCTACGCGCTTGCCCCCGAGGACGTCACGGCACCCTCCCACCGGGATCTCGGCGCGAACTACGTCCGCGGCCTGACCCCCCGAGAGTACCTCGCCCAATACCTGGGACGGGCAACGGGCCCCACCCGGGGGCGCGACGGCAACGTTCACTACGGCGACATCAAGCGGGGAATCCTCTCCTTCGTCAGTCCGATGGCCGACCTGCTCCCCGTCGCCGCCGGGTGCGCGCTCGCCTTCAAGATCCGCCGAGAGCCCCGGATCGCCGTCGGCTACTTCGGGGACGGGGCCTCCAGCCGGGGGGACTTCCACGAGGCGGTGAACTTCGCCGCCGTCCTGCGCCTCCCGGTCCTCTTCATCTGCAACAACAACCAGTTCGCATACTCCACCCCGCTCGCGCGCCAGATGGCCGTGCCGCACGTCGCCGACCGGGCGAAGGGCTACGGGCTCCCGGCCGTCATCGTGGACGGCAACGACGTGCTCGCCGTCTACACCGCCACGAAGGCGGCGGCGGAGCGGGCCCGAGCGGGGGAGGGCCCCACGCTCATCGAGTGCAAGACCATGCGAATGCGGGGGCACGCCGAGCACGACGACGCCTCCTACGTCCCCCCCCAGCTGCTCGAGGAGTGGCGGGCCAAAGATCCGATCCAGCGCCTGGAGCGGACGCTGCGGGAGGCGGGCATCCTCAGCGACGCCGAGGAGAAACGGATCGCGGAGCAGATCACGCGGGAGGTCGAGGACGCCGTCCAGTTCGCGGAGCAGAGCCCCCTCCCGGACGGGGGCGGGGTGACCCAGGGCGTCTACGCGGTCTGAGGGGGCCGGATGGAGCCGATCACCTATCTGGAGGCGATCCGCCAGGGGCTCTGGGAGGAGATGGAGCGGGATCCCGCCGTCTTCCTCCTGGGGGAGGACATCGCCGTCTACGGCGGCGCCTTCAAGATCACCAAGGGGTTCCTGGAGAAGTTCGGCGAGGAGCGGGTCATCGACACCCCGCTCTCCGAGGCCGCCATCGTCGGGGCCTCCATCGGGGCGGCGCTGATGGGGATGCGTCCGGTGGCCGAGATGCAGTTCGCCGACTTCATCTCCTGCGGGTTCGACCAGATCGTGAACGTGGCGGCCAAGTACCACTACCGGGTCGGAACCCCTGTCCCGATGGTGATCCGCGCGCCGTACGGCGGGCGGCTGCACGCCGGCCCGTTCCACTCCCAGTGCCCCGAGGCCTGGTTCGTCCACACCCCGGGCCTCAAGGTGGTCGCCCCGGCGACCCCGGAGGACGCGAAGGGCCTGCTCAAGGCGGCGATCCGGGACCCGAACCCGGTCATCTACTTCGAGCACAAGTACCTCTACCGGCACGAGAAGGGGCCGGTCCCGGCGGGGGACTACGCGACCCCGATCGGGGTGGCGGCGGTCCGGCGGGAGGGGCGGGACGCGACCGTGATCACCTACGGGGCCATGGTGCAGCAGTCCCTGGAAGCGGCCGCGGCCGTCGCCAAGGAGGGGATCGAGACGGAGGTCCTGGATCTCCGAACCCTGAGCCCGCTCGACACGGATGCCATCGTGGCCGCCGCCGAGAAGACCGGAAAGGTCTGCATCGTCCACGAAGCCACGCAAACCGGGGGGCTGGGGGGGGAGGTCGCCGCCCTCATCGCCGAGCGCGCCTTCCGGGCTCTGGACGCCCCGATCCTGCGGGTCACGGCCCCCGACACCCCGGTCCCCTTCAGCCCGCCCCTGGAGGACGCCTATCTCCCCAAGGCGGAGAAGATCGCCGCACGACTGAGGGAGCTGGCCGCCTTCTAATACAAAGGACAGAAGGAGAGTGACACGGTCCGGGTCCTGGCGCCGGCGCCGCCCCGGCCCCCGGCCCCCCTGGGGAACCCTCCCGTGG
>DASYVA010000089.1 GCA_036000645.1 Candidatus Methylomirabilis sp. | reverse complement strand
TGGCCGGCATCGAGCAGGAAGCCCAGGCGGTCTCTACCATCGGAGAGGGGCTGGCCGGCTTCCTGGACGTGGACTTCGCCTTCGGCTAGTTCCCTCCCCCTCCGGCGCGCCGGGCCATCCCTCCCCAGACACCACCGGCTGGTCGGTACCCTCTGACCCTCGCCCGGCGGCGGCGGGACGCCGCGGCGGGAACGGATCAGCACCGATGCGGACCGAGTGGCACGGCTCCTACCTGGACGGCCGGACGGCCGCGCGTCACCACGCCACGATCCGGCTGATGCCGGACGGCCTCGAGATCACCACCGAGGCCGGCACGACGCTCCGGTGGCCGTACGGGGAGGTCCGCCAGACCCAGGGCTTCTACGTTGGGGAGCAGGTGCGCCTCGAGCGGGGCGCGGAGATCCCGGAGGCGCTCCTGGTGGGGGACCTGCGGTTCCTCACCGCCCTGCGGCAGGTGGCGCCGAAGCTGACCGGCCATTTCCACGACCCCCGCCGTCGCCGGCTGCGGGTCCGGCTCACGCTCCTCGCCGCCGTCGCCGTGGTGGGGATCACCGCGGCCCTGTACCTGTGGGGCATCCCGGGTCTGGCGGCGCTGGTCGCCGCCCGCGTCCCCGTCTCCTGGGAGGAGCGTCTCGGGCAGGGGGTCGTCGAGCACCTGGCCCCGCCCGAGAAGCGGTGCGCGGAGGGAAACCGCGCGCAGGTGATTGACGAGCTCGTCACCACGCTGACGGCTCCTCTGCCGAGCCCCCCCTACACCTTTCGGGTGATGGTGGTGGACATCCCCGCCGTGAATGCCTTTGCGGCCCCCGGCGGCTACATCGTGATCTTCCGCGGGCTCTTGGAGCACACCCGATCCGCCGAGGAGCTGGCCGGCGTGCTCGCTCACGAGATGCAGCACATCCTCCAGCGCCACGCCACCCGCGCGCTGCTCCAGCATGCGTCCACCGGAGTCCTCCTCGCGGCCATGGCGGGGGATGTGAGCGGCGCGATGACCTATGGGCTGGAGAGCGCCCGCACCCTCGGGGCGCTGCGGTACAGCCGCCAGAACGAGGAGGAGGCGGATGCCGAGGGGCTGCGGATGCTCCTCGCGGCCGGCGTCGATCCCGCGGGGATGATCGCGTTCTTCGAGGTGCTCCGGAAGCGAGGCGGGGAGACGCCCGGGCTGCTGGCGTACCTGTCCACGCACCCGAGCCCGGCGGAGCGCATGGAGCGCCTGAAGGCCCTCGCGGGGCAGTCCCAGCGCCCGCCGAGGAAGCTGCTCCCGAACTATGACTGGGCGGACATCAAGAGGATTTGCCCGGCGGCTGCCCCCCCCAGCCGTGTGCAGAAGCGGCCGCGGCCCGCCGCGCGTCCCCCGCTCTCCTTGCAGGGGGCCGGGCAGGTCTACTTCGTGCCGCTGGGCGGGTTCCCCTTGGAGTCGTTGGACTACCTGATGACCTACTACAAAGGCAAATATGGCTTGACCATCGAGGCGCTGGGTCAGGTCGAGCTGGAGCCCACCGTGGTCAACTACGACCGCCGACAGCTCATCGCAGAAGAGGTCATCGCGCTGATGCAGCGCAAGCATCCGCAGCTCACGGCTGATCCCGACGCCATCCTCATCGGGATTACGGACTACGACATGTACATTCGCCAGTACAGGTGGCGATTCGCGTTCGCCTGGCGTCAGGACGGGCGGTTCGCCGTCGTCTCCAGCGCCCGCATGGACCCCGGGAACTTCGAGGAGCCGCCCGATCCAGACCTGCACTACAC
Organism: Candidatus Methylomirabilis sp.; assembly: GCA_036000645.1. Taxonomy (NCBI): domain Bacteria; phylum Methylomirabilota (SeqCode); class Methylomirabilia (SeqCode); order Methylomirabilales (SeqCode); family Methylomirabilaceae (SeqCode); genus Methylomirabilis (SeqCode); species Methylomirabilis sp. (SeqCode). The sequence goes on along the minus strand of DASYVA010000089.1, from coordinate 6,233 downwards.
GCGGCTGCGGAAGGTGGTCACCAAGACCATCGGCATCATGCACTACCGGCTGCCGCAGAGCACAGACCTGGACAGCGTGATGTACGGCCCCATCCTGGGCCTCGACGACCTGGACAGCGTCGGCGAGGACTTCTAGAGACGGCACCGGAGGCGACGCGTGACGACGATTCTCCTGCTGGCGATCTCCAATATCTTCATGACCTTCGCCTGGTACGGGCACCTCAAGTTCAAGAGCACTGGCCTGTGGAAGGTAGTCCTGCTCAGCTGGTCGATCGCGTTCTTCGAGTACTGCTTCCAGGTCCCCGCCAACCGCCTCGGCCACGGCCGGTTCTCGGCGGCCGAGCTCAAGACCATCCAGGAGATCATCACCCTCGTGATCTTCTGCGTGTTTTCCGTTCTCTATCTGCACGAGGGAATCAAGTGGAATTACGTCGTGGGGTTCGTGCTGATGGTCGGGGCGACCTTCTTCGTTTTCCACAAGTGGTGAGGCAGAGGCGGTGGTGAGGGGAGGGGGAGCGTGAACGTGCGGCGCGTCTTCTCGGGGGCAGAGTGGGAGCGGAAGGTCGGGTACTGCCGGGCGGTGCTCGCCGGCAACCAGGTGTTCGTCAGCGGGACGGCGCCCGTGGCGCCGGGTGGGGGAACGGAGGCGCCGGGCGACGCCTATCGCCAGGCCCGGCGGTGCCTCGAGATCATTGACCGGGCACTGCAGGAGCTGGGGGTGAGTCGGGCGGCAGTGACGCGGACCCGGATGTTCGTCACCGACATCGCGCGCTGGGCCGAGTTCGGCCGGGCGCACGCGGAGTTCTTCGGCGCGGCTCCTCCCGCGACCAGCATGGTCGAGGTCCGGCGATTGATCGCGGAAGATATGCTGATCGAGGTGGAAGCCGACGCGGTCATCCTGCCGGCCTCGTGACGGTGGGGACGGCCCGGTCGGGGGGGATAGGTGAGGCGGGGCCGGGGCGGTCCGCAGCCGTTGCCCGATCGCGTCGCGCCGGGGCTCCGGCTGCTCTTCGTGGGGATCAACCCGGGGCTCATCTCGGCGGCGGCGGGGCACTACTACGCGAACCCGCGCAACACCTTCTGGCGGCTCCTCTATGAGGGGGGGCTTACGCCGGTCCGGCTTGGGCCCGAGCAGGATGCCCGGCTCCCGGCCTTCGGCTACGGCCTCACCGACATCGTGAAGCGGCCGTCGCGAGGGGCGGCGGACCTGAAGGCGGCGGAGTTCGCGACCGGCCGCCCGCGCCTCGCGCGGCTCGTCATGCGGCTTCGGCCGCGCGCCGTCTGCTTCAACGGCAAGACCGCCTTCGAGGGCACCTTCGGCAAGGGAACCTGCCGCCGCTTCGGCCCGCAGCCGGTGCGGCTCGAGGGCGTCCCGGTCTTTGTCCTCCCCTCGACCAGCCCGGCGAATGCCGCCGTCCCGCTCGCGGTGAAGCGGCGGCACGTCCGGGCGCTTCGGGCCTGGCTCGCACGTCTCCGCTGAGGTCCTCGGCGCCGCGTCCCCCGTTTCCGATTCGAGGTCTCCTGTGCGTCTCGATCCCTCTTCTCCGCTCACCGGGTGGCTCTTCGACTGCTACCCCGGCCCGGGCGGCATGGTGGTCTGGCTGGTGGACGAGCAGGGGGGGAGCCACCGGCTGGAGGACCCCTTCCGGCCCCCCTTCTACCTGCGGGGAGACCGGGCGGCCCTGCGGGCGGCGGCCCAGGAGTTGACCCGCGCCAACCTCGCCGAGCCGGTGGGGATGACCCGGCGGCAGGAGTTCTGGTCCGGCGCGCCGGTGCCGGTCCTGGAGTGCCGGCTGCTGGATCCGGAGCGCCAGCCGGCGCTCCTCCGGCTCCTCAGCGTCCCCCGCCTCGGTCTCACCCTCTACGACTGCGATCTGCCGCTCCCGCTCCTCTACTGCCACACCCGCGGCATCTTCCCCCTCGCCCCCTGCACCGTCACCCGCGCCGCAGACGGCACCCTGGCATTCATCCCCCACGCCTCCCCCTGGGACCTGACCCACCGGGAGCCGCCCCTCACCCGGATGGAGCTCGAGGGGCAAGGGGACGAGCGGGGACGGGGGAGCCCCTTCGGCCGGCTCCGGCGCCTGGAGGTCCGGTGGGAGGGCCGGACCCTCGTCCTGGACGAGGGGGATCCGGCCACGCTCCTCACCGAACTCAACCGCCTCCTCGACGAGGTGGACCCCCACGTCCTGGTCACGCGCCACGGGGACAGCTACCTGTTGCCGACACTCCTGACGCTTGCGCGGCAGGCCGGCGTCCCGCTCCGCCTCGATCGGGAGGCCGTCCGGCGCGGCCTGCGCCGGCGCGGCCGGTCCTTCTTCTCGTACGGGCGGGTGCTCTACATGGCACCGGCCCTGCCGCTCTTCGGCCGCTGGCACCTGGACGCCCGCAACTCCTTTTTCCTCTCGGAGACGGGGCTGGCCGGTCTGTTGGACCTCAGCCGTCTGGCCAAGGTGCCGGTGCAGAAGCTCGCCCGGACCTCCCCCGGGACGGCCATCACCTACCTGCAGCTCGAGCGGGCGCTCAGCGAGGGGATCCTGGTCCCCTGGAAGAAGGGAGAGCCGGAGCGATGGAAGACGGCGTGGGAGCTCCTGGTGGCGGACAAGGGGGGACTGGTCTACGAGCCGCTCCTCGGGCTCTACGAGCGGGTGGGGGAGATCGATTTCGCCTCCATGTACCCCTCCCTCATGGTCCACCACAACATCTCGCCCGAGACGGTCGGCTGCGCCTGCTGCCCGGAGGCGGCGACGCCGGAGATCGGGATCAGCACCTGCCGGAAGCGGGAGGGGCTGGTGACGAAGACGCTCCGGCCCATCCTCGAGCGGCGGGCGCGCCTGAAGGGGCTGAGGGACGCTGCGGTGGGCGAGACCCGCGACCTGCTGGACGCCCGTCAGAACGCGCTCAAGTGGATCCTGGTCTGCTGCTTCGGCTACCTCGGGTACCGGAATGCGCGGTTCGGGCGGATCGAGGCGCACGAGGCGGTGACGGCGTACAGCCGGGAGACGCTCCTCCGCGCGATGGCGGCCGCCGAGGCGCGGGGGTTCCGGGTCCTGCATGCCATCGTGGACTCCTTGTGGCTCCAGAAGCCGGGCGCTCGCGAGGCGGACTACGCCGCCCTCTGCGCCGCTATCCGGGAGGCCACCGGCATCCCCATCGCGCTCGAGGGGGTCTACAACTGGATCGCTTTCCTCCCCTCCCGGACCCACCCGGGCGTGGGGGTCCCGAACCGGTTCGTGGGAGCGCTGCCCGGGGGCGGCCTCAAGATCCGGGGGATCGAGCAGCGCCGCTCCGATACGCCGGCCTTCGTTCGCGAGGCGCAGGAAGCGATGCTCGAGATCCTCGCGCAGGCCGAGGACGCGGCGGGCTTCCGGGCGGCGGTCCCGGCGGTCCTGGAGGTCCTGGCCGAGGCGGCGGGGAGACTGCGGGAGGGGCGGGTGCCGGTGGAGGCCCTCACCATCGTGAAGACTGTCTCGCAGGGGGCGAACGAGCACCGGGTGAACAGCCTGGTGGCGTTAGCCTCGCGCCAGATGGCCGCGGCGGGCGTCCCGGTGCACCCCGGGGAGGCTGTCCGCTACGTGATCACCGGTTTCGACAAACAGGACGCGGGAGAGCGCGTCCGCGCCCTCCCGCTCCTCACTCCCGATGTGACCTACGACGTCGCCAAGTACCTGGAGATGCTTCTGGAGGCGGCGGGGACGCTCCTCCAGCCGGCCGGCGTGACACCGGCCGCCATCCGCCAGGCTCTCGGCCTTCCCCCCGCCCCGCCCCGCCGCCGGAGCCGCCCCTAGCGCAGCAGCCGGTCCACCGAGAGGGCCCCACCCCCTGCGATCAGGAGGGCGAGCGCCATGCCGATCAGGGCCAGGTTCATCTCGTAGCCGTGCCCCCGGTTCGGCTTCAGCTCCCAGTTCAGGAAGAAGCCGTGGCCCCAGTGGACCTTGGCGATCGCTACCAGCATGACCGCGGTAATCCCGGCCGCCGCCAGCCGGGTCAAGAGGCCCAGCAGGACCCCGAGGCCCCCGAAGAACTCGGCGAGGATGGCCAGAACGGTCAGGGGCGGCGGGACGCCGAGGGCCTGCTGGAAGTAGCCGATCGTTCCCTTGGGGCCGTAGCCTCCGAACCAGCCAAAGAGCTTCTGCGCGCCGTGGCCGATGAAGATGGCCCCGAGCGCCAGGCGGATGGGCGGGAGCGCCCAGGTGTCACTGGTCTGGAGAAGCGCCTCGAGCATCGGTGTCCTCCTTTGCCCCGGCCGAAAGAGGCGCGCCCAACCCGGCGGGAGGGCGCGCGCGTTTCGATGGGATGCGGGCCTACCGCCGGGTGCTCGCCGTGTCCCGCTCGTAGCGGGCCTGGAAGGCCTTGTTCTGCTCCTCGGCCCCGGGGATGTGGGTCTTGATGAGGGACCACACAGCCCGAGACGCCCCCCGCATGGCGAGGTACAGGGCTTCCTGGATCTCGGCGTCCGTCGCGCCAGCCTTCTTCGCGGCCGCGAAGCGTCCCGGCGCTCAGGTGTAGCACCCTGCCGCGGTCATCGCGGCCAGGGCGACGAGCTGGCGCGTCTTCTCGTCCAGCGCTTCCTCCCAGAACACGCCGGCGAACTCTTTCAACGCCATACGGTCCTCCTTTTCAGTCCTGAACGGGGTTGCACCAGTGTAGAGCCTTCTCAGCCTAGCGCCTCGGCCGGTCCGGCGCAACCCCCACCCGTAGCGCGCCCTTGACGCCTTCGGGGGCGTGTGGTAAGGCAGGGCCACCTTTTTGGGCCGGGCGGTGGCCGCCGCCCGGCCGGTCCACCACGGCAGTCCTCACGAGGGGAGGGGCACGGATGAGACGGCGATGGGTCGCTGGCCTGTTCGTCCTCCTGCTGGCCGGGGGCGCGGCGGCGCAGGAGAAGGTCCTGAACCTGTACGGGAGCCCTGACCGCGACTGGGTGGCGGCCGTCGCCGCCCGCTTCGAGAAGGAGACCGGGATCAAGGTGAACTGGATCCGGGCCTCGAGCAACGAGATGTACGCGCGAATCGAGGCGGAGAAGGCCAACCCGAGGGGGGACGTCTGGTTCGGCGGGACCGGGGACCCCCACTTCGACGCGGCGGAGAAGGGGCTGACGGTCCCCTACTGCTCGCCCCGGATGCCCGAGCTGCGCGACTTCATGCGGGATCCGATCGGCGGATGTCGGACGTTAGGCCTGTACGCGGGCCCGCTCGGCTGGGCCGTGAACGAGGACTTGCTCAAGAAGCAGGGCAAGCCCCTCCCCCGGACCTGGGAGGACTTGGCCAGGCCCGAGTACAAGGGCCTGGTTGCCGTGGCCAACCCGAACACGTCCGGGACGGCCTACACCATGCTGGTGACCATCCTCCAGGTCTTCGGGGAGCAGAAGGGCTGGGACTACCTGGCGCGCCTGCACAAGAACGTTGCCCAGTACACCAAGTCCGGGTCCGCTCCCGGGCAACTCGCCGGCCGGGGGGAGGTGGCCATCGCCATCATCTTCCTGCACGACGCGGTGCTGTACGCCGAGGAGGGGTTCCCGGTGAAGCCCACCTCGCCGGCCGACGGGACCGGCTACGAGGTCGGCGGCCTGAGCCTCATCAAGGGGGCGCCGCACCCGGAGATCGCGAAGGAGTTCATCGACTGGGCGCTGAGCCCGGACGCTCAGGTCATCGGCCGGCAGTTCCGGTCGTTCCAGCTGCCGTCCAACAGCAAGGCCCCCCTACCGGAACAGATCACGAAGCACGGGGTCTCCTTCGAGAATGTGAAGGTCATCAAGTACGACTTCCAGTGGGCCGGCAAGAACCGGGACCGGATCCTGAAGCGTTGGACGGAGGAGATCTTCCCGCTGCCCCGGGGCTAGCCCCGGGGCGCGCCGGGGGAGGGCATGCGCGGCCATCCCTACCGGCTGCCCTCGACGCTGGGCGTCGCCGGTGCCCTGCTCCTCGGCGGTTCCCTCCTGCCCGTCGTGGTCCGCGAGGGCGGGCTCCTGCCCTCCTCAGTGGCGGAAGGGGCGGCCGGGGGACTGCCGGCCCTGATCCCGCGCTTCCCGGAGGCGGCGGTCCCGCTCCTCGTGGCGGGTCTCCTCCTGTGCTTCGCGGTGCTCCCCCGGCCCCCGGCCGCTGGACGGCTCTGCACCCTCCTGGGGGGAGTGGGCCTCCTGGCGACCCTCCTCCTGATCCTCCGGAGCGCCCGCCCGGGGCACACGGTCGGCCCGGGGGCCCTCCTCCTCGTCGCGGCATGCCTGGTGCTCACCG